>CALGGN010000139.1 GCA_937915915.1 uncultured Selenomonas sp.
ACAAAGGAGTCACCGGAGCCTACGGCATTGATTGCCTGAAATGCCGGCGGAACAGCACGGTAGATGTTGCCTTCGAAGCCGATAACGGAACCATTCTTGCCCAGAGAGATGATGGGCATAGCGATTCCTTGCTCCTGAAATTTCCGTGCTTCCTCTGCTGCTTCCTCAGCATCTTCAATGCGCCTGCCTGAAATCGCCTCTATCTCGTCCTTGTTGGGCTTTATCATGAAAGGCTGATAGAGAAGGCTTGCTTTCAGCGTCTCTCCGCTGGTGTCCAGAAGGAATTTCTTCCCCGCATCATGAGCAAGCCGGATAAGCGTTCCATAAAAATCCTGTCCTACGCCTTTGGGGAGGCTGCCGGAGCCTGTGACAATATCCGCCTTGGCAAGAAGTTCCTTGTACTTGGCAAGAAACGCCTCTTTTTCCTCTGCGCTGATCTCCGGCCCTGCTTCCAAGACCTCTGTCTGCTTGCCGTCCGGTGTCCCGATGTTGATGCAGGAGCGTGTCTCACCGGCGATGCTCACAAAATCATGCTTCATGCCCCGTTCTTCCAGGATGTCCCGGATGATCTCCCCTGTATGTCCGCCGAGGAAACCGCTGGCCACATAGTCCTCGCCCAGCAGGGAGCAGATGTTAGCAATGTGAAGCCCCTTTCCCCCTGCGGTGTTGTTGGTGGTCTTCGCCCGCACCACACCTCCGTATTCCAGTTTGTCCACGGTATAGATTTTGTCCAGCGAACAGTTCAAGTTAAGTGCTAAAATCATGGTGTCACCTCAATCCTGTGCCTCGCCCATTTCCTCTGCCCATTCCTTGTACTGCTTCCGCGACCAAATGATGGTAAAAATCACGCAGACAAGGTAGAATCCGCCGATGGCAAGGAGTCCGGGCACGTTCGTGAGCGTCAAAGCCTGGGTTGCAATGTAAGTGAGCGGGCTGCCGCCTTGGTCAAGGGAAGCCACCTGCGCTGTCGCCGCCGTAAGTTGCCCCGCATTGGCGGCAAGTTGCGTATGAAGCGAAATCATCTGATTGGAAATCCAGATGGTCATGAACATGACAACGCTGCCCGTGATGATGGTACGGAAGAGATTGCCGCCGTGCACACCGACTGCCATGGCAATAAAGAAGCCGATGGTGGGCAGATCACCGAAGGGAAGGATCACATTCCCGGGAACGAGAGCCGCAATGAGAATCGTGATCGGGATGAACAGGAGGGATGCCGTAACTACCACGGGGTCGCCAAGAAGCAGCGCACAGTCGAGACCGATGAAGAATCGGGAATCCTTGAACTTCTGTTGAAGCTTCGTCTTTGCCACTTCGGAGATGGGGAGAAGACCGCCCATGATGTACTTGACGACAACCGGCATGAGGACGATGACCGCCGCCATCTGGATCGCCAATGTCAGGATGCCTTTAAGGTCATATCCTGCCAACACACCGATGATAACGCCCATGATGCCTCCCATGATGGAGGGATCGCAAAGCGTACCGAATTTTTTCTGAAGCTGCGTAGGGTTCACATCAATCTCGCGGATTCCGGGAATCTTGTCCAGCACCGCTTCCATGAAAACGGCTACGGGCGAAAACCAACCCGTTGTGCCATGCAGCATGGCGATGCCTTCCAGCCCAAAGTAACGATCCACCGTCGGGGCGAACCAGTCGCCCAGCTTGTAAGCAAAGGCCGCATGTGCTGCCACGGCTGCCATGGCCAAGGTGTAGCTCCCTGTCGCGATGTCCACGATAGCACCCGTGAAGGCAAAGTGCCAAATATTCCAAATGTCGATGTTCACGACTCTCGTCATCTTGAGTGCCAACATGACGAGATTCACGGCAATGGCAAGAGGAATGGCTACGAGAGCGATGCGGCTTGCCCAAGTCATCGGCGACGAGCCTGGCCAACCGATGTCGATGATGGAAAGGCTGATACCGAAATTCTCACTCATAGCTTGCGCCGCAGGAGCGAGATTATTTAGCATGAGGCCGATGACAAGGCCAATGCCGATGAAGCCGATGCCGATGGAAATGCCGCTCTTGATGGCACGACTGACCGGAGTACGAAGAGCGATAGCAATCACAAAGATGACGATGGGCAGCATGACCGCTGCGCCCAAATCTACGAAATACTGCACTACGCTTAAAATTGCGTCCATGATTAGTCCTCCTTTGCGGAAGCCCCGTCAAGGGGCTTCCTTGTAGGTGCTTGAAGATTACTTCTTCAATACGTCCAGAATCTTCTGCTCCGTGGCTTCCTTGTTGATGCCCGTGAGGAAGGCCATGCCGTTGACGTAAGGGGTATCGAAGCTGGGCTTGATGCGCATGGTGGTCACGACAAGATCCACTCCGGCGAGATTACTCTCAATCTCGATAATGCGCATCTGCTGCACATCAGCATCAATTCCGTTCTCCTTGCAAAGATCGCGGATGGCATCCGCTGCCACCGTCGAGGTTGCTACTGCTCCGCCACATGCTACGATGATCTTTTTTTTCATGATGAATTCCTCCCGTTTCTTTTACAGATTTACATCAGTTGGCTTGCTTCTTCCGAAAATTTTCTTCCATAACTTTAAAAATATCTTGGGGCTCTTTGCTGTCCTTGAGAGACCGGATGACAGTTGCATTCTGGAAGGCAGAGAACATCTCCTTGAGAACTTCCAGATGCTGTCCGCTGTCCTTGAGTGCCAGCAGGAACACGAACTCCGCCTCCACGGTCTGATCGGGGTCTTCCATGGAATGGAACTTCACGGGCTTTTGGAGCTTTGCCACGGCAATACCATCTTTGACCACATTCCCTTCCGGCGTGGCGTGGGGGATAGCCAAGGCCGTATCGGCCAGTTGCAGTCCCGTGGGAAAATTCTCTTCCCGTTCGAGAACGCTTTCGATATATGCTTTATTGACATAGCCTGCACCAAGAAGCATTTGCCCGACGTTTCTTATGGCCGACTCGCTGTCCTCTGCCGGGAGCGCAGAATCTATGAGATTCCGGCTGAAAAAATCATTGTCCATGTGTCTCACCTGCCTTCCATTGTGTACATTACCTTGATGGCACCGCTGGTCTTGTCCGTCAAGGTTGCAAATGCCTTCATGCCGTCAGAAAGCGGAAATTTATGGGTGATGAGCTCATCCACCTTGACTTTGCCGGATTCAAGAAGCTGTGCTGCCGCCACCCACTCGCTGCCGGGGAAAGGAGCGGTGAAGCTCTGCCAAGAGCCGGTGATGAACAGTTCTCCCCGCAGGATTTTCTCAAAGGTCTTTGCCGAGAAAGTGACATCCCCGTGGGCTGTGCCGATATAGACCACAGCTCCCTTCTTCTTGACCAGTTCCAGAATCTGCGCCTGCAGGAAGGGAACCCCTGCCGTCTCAAAGGCGTAATCCACTAGGCCATGCTCGGCAAAGTAGGATACAACATCGACATTCTTGGAGTTGATGGCTTCATAAGCCCCCAATTTCTTCGCCATGGCCAGCTTGTTGTCATCAATGTCAATGGCATAGACCCTTTCAAGTCCCTTGGCCTTCAAGCACTCCATGGTCAGCATCCCGATGGTGCCGCAACCATAGACGATGGCGGATTTGCCGCTCACGATGGCTCCTGCCCGTTCAATCCCGTGAAGGGCAACGGTAATTGGCTCGATGCAGGCGGCCTGTTCATAGGTTACATTGTCGGCAATCCTCACAATGTTTCTGGCCGGAACCGCCACATACTCGGCCATGGCTCCCTGCCGACGGGAACCGATGAAGGAATAGTGGCCGCACATGGCAGGATGTCCCTGCTCGCATTCCTCGCAATTCTGGCAGGGAACAAGCGGCGCCACTGTCACCCTCTCGCCGACCTCCACATCGGCCACATTGCTTCCCACATTGGCAATTCGTCCCGAAAACTCATGCCCAACGGTAATCGGGTAAAAATGGGTTCCGCCATGGAGAACCCGTGGGATATCCGATCCGCAGATGCCGCAGGCTTTCACCTCCACCAGCACCTCATCCGGCTCCAAGGCCGGAACGGGGATGTCCTTGTAGGTCAGCACCTTGTCCGCCTCAATCACTAGTGCCTTCATCATGGAAGGAATATCACTCATATCACTCAGCTCCTTTTCGTTTTTACTGCTGCTTGGTTCCTGTTTGCATGTTCACTATACCAAGGGAACAAGAGGAAGCATAGACAGACATGTTCCGTTTTACACGGAAAAAAATCTATGCTTTGGCCAATCCATTTCCGCTTATGCGGAAAGATTTTGGCTTCACTCCTATGAGATTTCCTTTTTACCAAAAAAATCACCTGCCAGACGTTTATGCCTGACAGGTGCAAAATATAGAGAACGGAATCAACAAACTGAATCGTTTTCTCCTCGCGGGTATAGAGGGGGCATGTTCAAGAAAAACTCTGTTTGAGATCGCGAATGAACTCGCTATAATCCGGGTTTGCCAAAATGCGCCTGACACCGTTCTCCTTCACCAGATATTTGAAGAGCTTCAGGAAAATCGGTTCCCAAAGATAGAACTCAGCCTTGGCAATGGAGAGCAGGAAAACCACTTGTACCTGATGCTCTACCCACAGCATCGGCCTGGGCAGAACCAGTACCGAGATGGAGGATACAGTAGCGTTGTTCGCCATGGGGTGCGGGATGGCCACAAGATTTCCGATTTCCGTAGGCGAGGCATTCTCCCTTTCGAGGACAGAGGCCGCAGCCTCCTCGTCCATAAACCCTTGCGCTATCAGCTCATCGGTCATGAATTTCAATACCTGCTCCTTCGTATCATAACGCTTGGGAGCTATTCGGAAGCATTCAGAGCGAAAGAACTTCTCCACATTTTCCGCAAAAAATCGAGTTGCCTTCAAGAGCTTCTTCTGTATCGTTTTGATTTCCTTGTCATCCAGAAAATGCCGTACCACGATAACCTTCTTGGCATCCTGCTCAGAAAGCGTCGGCAATTTTTCCTGGGGTATGGTGCTGATGATGAGGTCTATCCCATCGAGCTGTTCCGACTTTAATCGGTAACCCGGCATGACTTTTTCCACCGACAGCAAGCCCCGGAAGTATTCCTCCACTCTGGCTTTGAGCAGTATGGCTGTTCCTATGCCGCTGCCGCATACGATGTAGGCTGTCTGTTTCTTGAGATTGGTATTGATGTTCATGCGGGTAAGGGCAGCACCGAAGTGAACAGCCAAAAATCCGATCTCGTCCTCGCTCACGGAAGTTTTTTCGGCTTCCTCAATGACCTTTCCTGCAATCACGCCAATCTGGAATGCCAAGGGATATTCGTTTTTCACCACAGAAAGAACTTCGTTTTGGATGCGTGTGCGGAAGCGGATACGGGGGATGACCGATTCCAAATGGGTCTTCAGCCCTTTCCGCAAGGTTTCATCCTTGCGAAAATCAAGCCCCGTCAGTTCCCATATTCTCTCCATCATCTTGTCGGCGAGTAATTGAGCATGCTCGCCTGTGCCACTCTTTGACGGGGTATATTTTTTGCTGCCGATCAGGTGCTGGGCAATGTAATAGATTTCACTCGTCAGAACGTCCATCCCGAAAGCCTGATAGACTTCTTCAAAGATAGCTGAGGCCATGGCAAATTCCGAATGGGACTCGATTTCCTTGCTTTCCCGCAATTTATAGGAAATATTATGCTCCTGCTCGGCCCTTGTCAGAGTGATGAGCAGATAGTCCAAAAGATGCTCAAGGGAATCATCCATCAGCATCACGTCATAAGAAGATGTCACCCGTATGGCGATGCTCTGCAGTTCTCCAATGTCAATCCGGCATGGCATTTCCTCAAGGACAAGCTCTCTGGCATCAGGCGGACAGAAAAGGTGGTCGAACATACATCGACGAATGTCTCGCTCATCTCCCTCCAGAGCCATGCCATAGTTCTTGAAGTTCACAATGGAAATGTCATACTTTTCCAGTTCCTCTTTGACCGCTCTGAGATCCAGCTTGAAGGTGGACAGTCCCACATAGAGATCATCTGCCAGGCTCTGCTGCTTGACGGTTTCGCCGCGAAGGGTTGCCAAAAGGATGGCACGCAAAATTTGCTCTGTCCTTGTGCTCCCATCTCCACTGGCCACTCTCTTCCCATGCAGAAGATGATCCAGAGCCTGCTCATCCCTGATTTTCAGGAAATAACCCTGCCGCTTGGAGTTTTCAAGTGTGGCAATCTCTTCGTCCAACTGATCGGCAATAGCCTTCATGTCCGTGCGGACGGTCTTCGAGGATACGGCACAAAGCCTCGCAATCTCTTCGCTTACAAGACCGTCTTTATGCTGCCAAAGGACTTCCAGTATCTTCTGCTGGCGCTCGGTAAACATGATGCCCCTCCGTTCTGCTGATCGTGTCTCCCCGAAATACTGTTTTCATTATAAATTGGAAACAATGGGCAGCATAGGCAGACATTTTCCACTTGAGCAGGAAATGTTCTGGCTCTTTCTTTCCTATTTCCACATTCTCAATGAGATAAATCCGATATCCGTCCTAAATCCATTTCCGAGCAGATTATGGATTATATGGATAATCACTCCGATGTAGTGACGTTGAAGGACATTTCACGGCACTTCTCCTATCATCCCAACTACATCTCCACGGTACTGCGAAAGGAAACGGGACGCAAATTTACCGAAATTCTATTGGAAAAACGAATGGGGAGGGCATCGCTCCTATTAAAGAGCACTGCCCTCCCCATCGAAGAAATATCCGCTATGCTTGGCTACAGCAACCACAGCAACTTTTACAAGGCATTCAAGGAGTATTACGGGATAACACCGCGAGAATACCAACACTCAAAAGCGACATAAAGCTAATCCTTTTGTATGCACTCCACGAACTTATCAAGCGCCGGATTGGTATTTTTTTCCTGCCAGATGGCAGCCACTTCGGCGGGGAGCGCGCTGTCCTCCAACGGAATAAACAGCAGATTGATTCCTGCCGGAGCGCATGGCAGGAAATACTCGGGAACGATAGTGATTCCCTTGCCCAACGCCACAAACAGCAAAATACTTTCTATGGCCTGATGCTGGAAGTTTATATTCGGAACGAAGCCGACATCCGCAAAATCAGCCAGAATGGCTTGTGTGGGGTCATATTCGCTGAGAGCGTTTTGCCGATAGGAAATGAATATCTCATCTGCCAGCTGCTCCCTTTTCAGGGAATGGAATTCTGCAAAAGGATGCTGGGGCGGTACTGCTACATACAGTGGATAACGGGCAAGCACCATTTCTTTCAGTCCGGACTTCTTTTTGCCGGGCAAGGGCAGTTAGTATTACTTCAGATTTTTATCAAAGAAGGCAAACAGTTTATCAAAGGGAATCTTGTCCATCTGATCGTAGAGATCCACATGGGTTGCGCCGGGGACGACAATTTCTTCCTTGGGCGATGCGAGCTTTGCATACACATTATCCGAGAAATACTTGGAATGAGCCTTATCGCCGGTAATCAGCATGACCGGTGTATTGCCCAGTTCATCAATGTTGCTCATGAGTTTGAAATCGAAGAAGCCATACGGCGTCACCGAATCCCAAGCCAGCTTGTTGGAGTTGATTGCCCGCGGATGAAAGGCACGGCCTACATAGTAGCCAAAGAAATCCTGAATAACGGGATTAGCATCAGCAGGCAGTTTATCCGGGAACATGGTATCAAAGGTTTCCACATTGCCCTTGGAATCTACGCCCAATTCATGTGCGCCACGGATGGCCTTACCCGTTCTGGCCTCTTCATTACGCATCTTAGCCAGATGCTGTTTCACGATCTCCCGCTGTTCCGGCGTGTAGTAAGCACCATTATAATGGTCGCTGATGCTTTCACTCATATCATACATAGCTGAGGTTGCTACGGCCTTGATGCGGCTGTCGCTGCCAGCTGCAGTGATAGCCATGCCGGACAAGCCACAGATGCCCATGGCACCGACCTGATCCGGGTTCACGAATTTCAGATTGGAAACGAAATCCACAGCGGCATGGTAGTCTTCCGTGAATATTTCCGGGGAGCCCATATTGCGGCGGCTGCCACTGCTCTCACCGGTGGTGGAGGGATCAAAGGCTACGGCCACATAACCATGCTTGGCAAACTCCTGCGCATACAGACCGGAGGACTGCTCCTTGACCGCCCCAAAAGGCCCGGTCACCACGACAGCTTTGTAACGCTTGCTGGCGTCGAAGTTTTTCGGCAGGTAAAGATGACCTGCCACTTCAAAGCCGAAGCGGTTTTGGAAACGGACATCCTTCGCCTCAATGGACTTGTCCACCTGAAATACCCTTGTGTCATCCGTGAGTTCGCTGACGGTTGCCTGTTTCATCCGGGAGGCTGCCGCAAGTGTCTTGGCCGTTACTGCCGCCGAAGCGGAGGGCATCATACCAAAGGCAAAGGCGCCTGCCATCATCGCCGCCATAAACAGCATGGTCTTTTTCTTTTTCATCTTCATAAGATTTTCCTCTCTTTCCATACACAATGAACGAAAATATCGGCGTCGAAAGCAAGGCTTTGCTTCGCCGCGCCTTTCACAAGCAAGCCCGCAAAATCTTTACGATATCCTCTTGGCCGAGGGGGACATAGGAAATACTGCCAATTCCCGTAAAGGCAAGCGCATGTTGCGCCATTTCCTCAAAATGCTCATCGGTGATGCCAACCTCGCGGAGCGTCATGGGAATGCCCAAACCGCTGAAGAACTGCTCTAGCGCATCGATGCCCTTTTCCGCCAGTTCCTGCTTGTCCATGTCGGCGGGGAGTCCCCAAACATTGACAGCGAAATCCGCAAACTTGCCTACGGTCTTGTCGCTCAGGATATGGCGCATCCAGCGCGGGGTCACGATAGCCAGTCCCACGCCATGCGTTATATCATAGTAGGCCGACAGTTCATGCTCGATGTAGTGGCACGACCAATCATGCGCCTTACCCGCGTTGCAAAGGCCGTTCAAGCCCAAGGAGCTAGCCCACATGAGGTTGGCTCTCGCCTCGTAGTTATTAGGCTCCTTGAGGGCAAGGGGCGCAAAGTGAATCACCGTCTTCAAGATGGCCTCGCAGATGCGATCCGTCAAAAACGTGTCCTCCGACCCGAAATAGACTTCCATGACATGGGACATGATATCCGCACTACCCGCCGCTGTTTGTCTAGCGGGGACGGTGAAAGTGTTTTCCGGTTCAGATCGGAAGAGCGTCGTGTAGGGAAAGA
>CALGGN010000140.1 GCA_937915915.1 uncultured Selenomonas sp.
ACCTTGCGCAAAGGATGGCAAAGCTCATGTAATTGGATTTGATACTACTTATGTATTCAGAAGCGAGTTTTGTATGAATATTGGAGATTGCGAATGCATAGTTATTGAATTTTGATAGAGATAATCAAGCAATGAGCTCGACTGGTGCAGCCCCCCCACTGACAGTGCGCTGGATGCCAGCCATGAAGCATTTTCGGATGAGCTGGTCGAAAAGATTTTTGATATGGCTCTTGGCAATATCCCTAATACCTGACACTGAAAAAGAATATGAACCTTCCAAGAAGCTGTCTTTGACGGCTTCTTTTTTTGCGTTGAGTAAAATATTGTATAGTTTTTCAGCCCCTAATCAGATTTACAATTACCCCATAGGAGGCGATTGTAAATGCTATATGTTGCAAGGGACGGTGCCGGGGATATTACGGCCATCTGTAATAACTCGACCACCGCCGAAAACCTACGGGCACTCATTGACGATAGTATCGAGGAAGTGCCAACTGCCGGAGCGGCAGAGGATTATGTTTTTACCATTAACGGTAAGTCTGGCTCCCAGCACATTGCCACCAGCGAAGCAGAGGTAGTGGATTTCATAACTTCCACGCCGGGCATTGAGTTCAAAAAGGACAGTCAGTTTTACGGCTTGCCGCAGGATGAAGCCATGGCGGCTATTCAGATTTGGCTGGATGATGGCCACATGGCCAACGAACTAACCGAAGAGCTAAATGATGCCTTAGTTAGTGAGTATAGGATAAACACCATATATTCCAAAGCTGCCCCTATGCTGGAAGGGCGAGACATTGACACTGCATTTAAGGAAATGTATGGCCAAGATTACCATGAGACAGTAGAAAAGGAGAAATCCACTATGAATCAGTACATGAATGAAGAACCGGAGATGGATGAAGCAAACATCGCCAGCATGATTGCTTCCATGGAAGGTTATATGGAAGATGTCAAGGAAGTGGCCCCGGCAGAGGCTTATGAACAAGTTGCTGCACCGGCAGAGGAACTTAAACAGCACATTGAAGATTGCCGAACTGCAGAAGAATGCTTTGGGCCTGAGCCTGCAATCTGGGAGGGGTATCAGCCCAAACATGAGGAAGTGTGCGACAGCTTAGATAATCTTTCCAAAACCTACCAGTCTGAAAACACCTCTACGGAAGCCAAAGCCGTAGCCTTAGACCACAGCAAAGCTGCCTTGAAAAATGCCAACAATTACCTTGTGGAGCAGCTTACTGCTGTGGAGCGGCGTAATCAGGACATGCTGCGAGAAATGCAGGAACTCCGGCAGGAGTTGGCAGATATGCGTGCTTCCGTACAAGGGTACTCCCCGGAGAAATTTGCCCAGAGCATGGCGGTGGCCATCAAATTCTTGGAGGAAGCCAATGGTATCTATAAACATGCCCAGCAGCCCGGACGGAACAATGGAAAACTCTACAAGCATACAAGGCGCACCGTTCACAAAGTATACCGGGATGTGATTGATACCCCAAAGCGCATCAGAAATGCGGTCAAAGACAAAGCGTATAGCGTAGTAGACAGCGGCATCCGCAAAATTGCCCGTGTCTTTGACAAAGGCCTTCATAGCTTACAGGAGAAAAAAGATAAGCTCATGGAAAAATCAGCAGCCATCAATGAAAAGAGAGATGCCATTTATGGCAGAACAGCAGTCCCAATTCAGCCGGAAACGCCTGCAGAAGAAAAAGCAGACAACCACCTGCTTGACCTGAACAGCCTCCTGAAGGATGAAAACCGGGACAAAGCCGTAAGCCAGCTGGTAGATTTTCTGGTAAAGGCAGGGAAAAAGCAAGATGGTATTACCAACCTGCTTTCCGAAGTCAAAGTCAAAGCTATGGCTGAAATGCAGAAACCGGAATACAAAGCCGTTCAGGCAGAGGCCTCTACTACAAGATAAGCGAAGGGAGAACGTACCATGAATGAAACAAACTGCACCATGACCGAGGAAGAAATCAAGGCACAGGGTGTGATGGATGGAGAAGATGCTGAAGAAACCATTACGGACGAAAATTTTGCCGAAGCTGCCGAGAAGAATGTCTGGGACGGCGAAAAATGGATGACCGAGGAACAGTATAACCGGGATATTATGGCGGCTTTTGAAGCACAGAAGGGAGGCAAGTAAATCATGGCAGATATGAAAAAAGACTATTATCAGGAAGTCACCAATGAAATCATCAAAGCTATTGAAGAGGGAACTACGCCTTGGCAGCAGGGCTGGGACAGCAAAGTGGGCGCAGCCATTGCCGCTGTACCAATCAACGGCAAGACCGGCAGACCCTACTACAAGGATAATCTCATTCGCCTTTCCATCGTAATGCGCCGTCACGGCAATAGTAAAGACCCGCGGTTCTTTACCTTCAAACAGGCCAAGGATATGGGGTACTCTATCAAGAAGGGAGCCAAGTCCACCCTTATCCGCATGGGCTTTTATGCCGAGAAAGACCTTGAAGGCAATGAGCTGCCGGAGGATGAAAAGCACTGGACAAATAGATACTACCGTGTTTTCCACGCCACTGACTGCTGCCAAGGCATGACCTACGTCAAGGACGACGTGACCATCGTGGTTTCCTGCCAGACCGAGCGCGACCAGGTGCAAAACCGCGCCACCTGTATCAAAATGTTAAAGGCCAAGCTGCTGGAACTGCGCGAGCGCGCCAAGGAACAGGAAATGGCCGACATCAAGGGCGAAATGAAGAAGATCGAATGGGGCAGCCAGATCCGCTCCTACGTGTTCCAGCCCTACACCATGGTCAAGGACC
>CALGGN010000141.1 GCA_937915915.1 uncultured Selenomonas sp.
ATAACCCACGTAGACCTTTGCGGCTTCCAAAATCGCAACGATCCGATCCCAATGCGCATCGATGGTTTCCTTGTTTGAAACCATCTGGGGCGATATGTGATGGATTCTTTCCGCCTCCGGCCATACCTGCGTATGCTTTGGGCGGATGAACTCATCAAACAGGATCGCACCGGTTCCATCCAGCACAGAAAGCTGCAGGATTTCCGCCTTCGGTCCGATGCCTGTCGTCTCCGTATCGAAGCAGATGATGTCTCTCATTCCTATCCTGTTCCCCATGCCAGCCCCCTTGCAATGATTTGAACATCTATCTCATATATTCCATAAGAAACTATTTTTTCCTGCTTGCTTTTCTGGCAAAAGTTGATTTATATAAAAATCTTCTGTATACTTTGTATGAGGAGGTAAGAAGATGCAAATTGCTCTCTGGATTTTTTTGATTGGGCTGGCAGCGATGTTCCTCTGGGAAATGCGCCACTCGATGAAGCGCTCCGCAGAAGCCGTGCGGCTGATCTCGACCTACATAGAAGACTTGGAAAATCCGATGCTCATTGAGGAAATTCATGCCTACTGCCAATCCGACTGGAAGCTTCGCCGCATCCTCGCAAAATATCACGGAACCTCCTATGATATCCGGATGCTGTATCACAAGCTGCTGCTTTGGGGAAATTTCCGCAAATACAACCGCTTCGTGCCCATCACGTCATTTTTCTATGCCTATTCCTTGGAATATCTTCTTCGGCACAAAGAAGACGATGCCAAAGAACTCACCATGAAGATGATGAATTTTTTGCATATGTAAACTCCGCGAAAAACGGTGTTTTTCGTCCCCAAGGGGACTAACTCCGTGTCGCTACGCCTTTACACGAAAACTAAGCTCATCTGCGCCCTTACGGGCTTGATTCACTAATTTTTCGTAGCAAAAAATCCTCCCCGAATTCCACGGGGAGGATTCCATTCACAGCATATGTTACAAATTTTCCTTTGCCGTAGCGACAAGCTGTGCAAAGGCAGCGGAATCGTTCACTGCAAGATCCGCAAGCATCTTGCGGTTGACCTCTACGCCTGCCTTGGAGAGGCCGCATACCAGACGGCTGTAGGAAATGCCGTTCGCCCGCGCTGCTGCATTGATACGTGCAATCCACAGGCGGCGGAAGGTTCCCTTCTTTGCGCGACGGTCACGACGTGCATAATAAAGGGCCTTCATCACCGTTTCATTTGCTTTTTTGAACTGCTTGCTCTTTGCGCCGCGATAGCCTTTTGCAAGCTTCAATATCTTTTTATGACGCCTATGCGCCGTCACGCCTGTTTTCACTCTTGGCATGGTTCTTTCCTCCTGAAATCAATATTGGGCAACTCACGCATACGGAAGCATGCGCTTCACGCGGCCGTAATCAGCATCGGATACCAGTGTCGCTTTGCGCAGGTTGCGCTTGCGCTTCGGTGATTTCTTCTCCAGAATATGACTCTTGAATGCCTTGTTGCGTCTGAACTCGCCGCTGCCTGTCTGGGTAAAGCGCTTTGCTGCGGCTTTGCGGGTCTTAATCTTCGGCATGATTGCTCTCCTCCTGTTTCACTTTCTTCTTGGAAGTCTTCTGTTTGGGAGCCAGTATCATGAACATGTTGCGGCCCTCCATGCGTGCTTCGCGCTCGATAGACACCAGACCGCCCAGCTTCTCAGCCACACGGTCCAAGATTTCCTTCCCCAATTCCGGATGGGACATCTCACGGCCGCGGAACATGATGGTAGCTTTGACCTTGCTGCCTTCCTCAACGAATTTCAATGCACCCTTCAGCTTTGTCTCGAAATCATGGTCCTCGATACCGGGACGAAACTTCACCTCTTTGATGGAAACGATTTTCTGCTTCTTCTTCGCTTCCTTCTCGCGCTTTTGCTGCTCATACCTGTACTTCCCAAAGTCCATGATACGGCAGACCGGCGGACGCGCATTCGGTGCGATTTCCACGAGGTCAAGATTCTGCTCCTCCGCCATCAACAGGGCATCCCTCGTCGCCATGATGCCCAGCTGCTCGCCCGTGGCACTGGTGACGCGGACCTCACGGATACGGATTTGTTCATTGATTCGGGTTGACTGTTCCTTTGCTATGATAGATTCCCCCTAAAAATTATTGAACACAATAAAAGGATGGCCGCGCCACCCTTCCATAAGACTTCCGTCATTTTCTATGAAATACTGACCATACAAGCAAAAGCCGGCAGGTGAGAAGCGGCGCTTCTTCTTCAAACAAATGTAGTATATCACAAGCCCTTTCCTATGTCAATTCTCTGCATACAATATTTCATTGAAAAGTACTGCAGGATTTGCTACAATCAAGAAAAGTTGATCCGAAAGGAGCTGAGGCCATGACCATTCACGGAGCAGTCATCATCGAACAGGGCGTGACCTTCGCCGTCATCTCTGTCAAACCATCTGTTACCCAATACACTGCGCGCCTTGTGCAGACACGAAGGGAACTCTCCTACTTCTTTCCCAATATGCCCATCATCCTCATGTCACAGGACAGCAACGGCACGCCCCACTATTTCGGACGGAAGGACATCGTGGAATTTCTCAAGTCCATTCGCGTAGATCAGATTCCTTGGAAAGAGTATCATGTTTATTAGATATCTTTTTTGGCTCTTTTTCTGGGACAACGGGTTGGATGATTATAGTTCCCATTTTGCTATCTTTGACAATGAGGCGGCTTAGAATATACCCCTTATTGGGCAGACACTAAATAGCGGGCAGGAGCGCACCATGCGCCCCCGCCCTCATATCATGCGCTGACTTCCATGCTGGCATACCAGCCGAAGCCGATTGCGTCCGTATAGTCCGCGCTGTCCGTGTCGGAAATTTTCTTCCATGCCTTGTCGTATGCCCTGCAAACGAATTTCCCGGTGATGGTCGGAGTCTGGAACTCAATCTTGTCCGCCTTGGTGTTCGTCTGCTCCTGCGGCTCTTGGAATTTGCCCTTCAACAGCTTGATGTAGCGGGTCTTCCCGTTGGCTTTCAGGCTCTCGAAGGCACAGCCGAGATATGGCGCATCGTCCGATGCCTTGCTGACGAGAACGCCGCCCTCAATCGTGTGTCCCAGAATCGCGGCCTGTTGCTCCAAGGTCAGGTCTGCCAGATTGACCGACACCTCCACCTCGCCCAGCGTTGTGGCTGTATCAAAAGGGCCGTTATCTGCGTACAATGTACTGCTGTTGCTTGCCGGGTTGATGTTCACCGATATCAAGCCTTTGATGCCCTGCATCGCGTCGTACTCGACACCAGTCTCATCGTCCTTAGTGAGCAGTGCGAAATGAAAATTGGAAATGCCTACCAATGCCATAATGCTTCCTCCTCTAAAAAATGTGAGAATCTCCCACCGATTTCCCTAAAAAATTGTGAAATCCTCCATCGGTTCGTAGAACTCGACCGTGTATGTAATAAGCGCAACACCGATATTTGCGCTTCCCTGCGGGGAGCCGAACAGAATCTGCTCCACATCGGAACGCCGCGCCAGACCATTGAGCGTCCTGTGTGCGTCCAATGCCTTTCTTACCTCAATCGCATGATTCTCAATCCTGTGGTTGCCCCCATTTTTGACCGGATTTGTTTGTTGCATCAAAAAAGCACCTTCGCATCTGCGTTGGTGCTTTTCATCGTTCAATACCAGACCACACGGTTTCCTGCCTCGGGCGCGAGATATGGTTATCACAGAAGCATCACCATTCACAGAGACATCAATTACTGACAATAGCATACTGGTCATCATAAGTCCTAAAGTAAGCGAACAAATTTTATTTTTCATTTTACTCATTCCTTGTATAAGTTATTCGCCGTATAGCAGAAATGCCGACCAAACCGATGGATTGCCATACCTTCTATCAGACATATACTCACGCTTGGTCTCATTCAGAGCTGTCTTGGGTGTTTTACCTTGCGACAGCCTTGCAAAGAACTCAGTTGTAAAATCCGCCGCAAACCGATCACCAATATTCCACAAACTCATGATGGTGCTTTTGTTCCCAGCAATGGTTAGCCCGTAAGGAATACCAACAATGCCTTCGCCAGCTTGGAATTTCCCCAACCCCGATTCGCAAGCGGAAAGATAAACCAAATCAGAATTTAGATGATAGCCCATCCATTCGCCTACGGTAATATACCCGTTATATTCGTATCGTCCATTGCTTGGAGTATCGTCTGGCCTCAAGAGGATGGACGATAGTTCCGGCTGCGATGGCACATATAAGCCATGAGTGGAAAAGAGAAGATAGCGGTAGTTTTTTAGCTCTCCTCGTTTATCCATCTCCTTCAGAGCTCGTTCCGAGGCTTGCGTACCTTTTAGGACATTGCTTCTGCCCGGAAACAATGTTGCTACATTTTGTACCTCTTCATCGGTGCCGGACAAAAAATTCCATTTGATATTTCCCATTTCAGCAATAACCGCAGCTCTTTCATTTCCTCGTTTTAGGGGAAAACCTCTATCTTTCACAATTGAATCGGCCATATATCTACCATAATCCACCGCACCAACGGCAA
>CALGGN010000142.1 GCA_937915915.1 uncultured Selenomonas sp.
TATGTACAGTCACCAATTCATGATACCGCCCTTCCCACATGTCGGCGCATTCCTTGTAGTACATCACCTCTCTAAGATTCAGCAGCGCCTTGCTGTGCTCCGGGGCGAATCGCTCCAGCATATAGTCCAGATCATTTGTGCCAAAAGTTTGCGCTGTTTTTGCTCCTACATTGCTGCACCGCTCTTCATCAATGCCGTATTTTCTTTCCAAGGGATGTCTGCGTTCCCAGTTGTTTTGTTTCTGATTATCGTTGCTGCTCCCGAATCCGAACATCTGCATCGCTCCTTTGTATGGGTGGTGTTTCTGTTTGTATTATAGCATAGATGGGGGTGAATGGGTAGGGGGTGAAGTGGTAAACTAAAATTGGACACGGAGTGGGTAATTTTTGGACATATGGTGTATACTATCTGTATTGATACGCTGAAAGTTACAAACAAGTTACAAGCTGGCGTTTATTGCTGACACTGAAGCATTTAATTTTATGATTTTCTCATGGAGGATATTATGCTGGAATTTATCATGGGACGGGCCGGAACGGGAAAAACCTATCAGTGCATTGAAGATATGCGGAAGAAGATGGAACAGGCTCCTCTAGGGACTGCACTGGTCTTGCTGCTGCCGGAGCATATGACCTATCAGGCGGAACGCGATCTGGCGGCCTCCATGGGGACGGGGCAGGGATTTTTTCGTGCCTATGTGTTCGGCTTTCGCCGGTTCGCACGCCAGATCCTCATGGAAACCGGCGGCATGTCGAAGCCTCATATGACGGAGGTCGGACGCAGGCTTTTGCTGCGGCGCGTGCTTCAGCAGCATGGGGAGCAGCTTTCGGCTTTTGCAAGGGCAGCGCGGCAGCGGGGGTTCAGCGCATCTTTGTCTGACATGCTGCAGGAACTGAAAAGCTATCGTGTCGAGCCGGAGCAGCTTTCCGATGTGGCGGAGAAGATTTCGGATGCGTACCTGGCGGGCAAATTATCGGATCTTGCGCTTCTGGAGCATGCGTTTGCGTCTGCGTTCGAGGACCGTCAGCTGATGGATGCGGGAGATCTTTTGAATGTATTGACGGAAAAGATTCCGCAGGCAGACTTTCTGGAGGGTGCAGAGGTCTATGTGGACGGCTTCACGTTCTTCAATCCGCAGGAGAAAGCCATTCTGGAGGCTGTGCTGCAGAAAGCGGAGCATGTGCATGTGACGTTCTGCATGGAACCTTCCAAGCATGCGCCTGAGAACCACAGGGAAACCGGAGTATTCCATCGTGCCTACGAGAGCTTTGTCTGGCTTTGGCAGCTTGCAGGACGGATGCAGATCGTGCGGAGGATCACCGAGCTTGCGGGGGCTCATCGACTCAGCTTGCCTGCGCTTCAGGAAGTGGAGCAGCAGCTCTTTTCTTTCCCTCCCCGGCCTGTCGAAGCAGGGGAGGGCGTGCATATTGTGGTGGCCGCGAACCGACGGATGGAGGTGGAGGCGATCGCGGCAGATATTTTGCGCTTGTGCAGGGAAAAGGACTATCGATTCCATGACATCGGGATCCTTGTGCGGGAGCACGGCGCTTATGATGGATTGCTGCCTCTGGTGTTGGAGGATCATGGAATCCCATTCTTTGTGGACAGGAAACGGGCGGCGGCGCATCATCCGCTGGCAGAGCTTTTGCGTTCGGCGCTGGAACTGTTGCATGGCTGGCGGTACGAGGCGGTCTTCCGCTGCCTGCGCACAGGGTTCTTTCCTATGACTTGGGAGCAGATCGACCTTTTGGAGAACTATGTGCTGGAATTCGGCATCCGCGGGGAAAAGCGCTGGCGGATGGAGGAGGATTGGCCGTGGTTCCGGCATTCCATCGAGGAGGAAGCGAACGAGCTTTTCGAAGTGCAGCAGGAGCATCTGGCGGCGGTCAATCTTGTGCGGAAGGGGGCATTGAAATACCTGTCGGCGTTTGCGGACGGTATGAAGCAGGCGAAGTCGGTACGGGGCATCACGACCGTGCTGTACGGTTTGCTGGAATCCTTGCAGGTGCCCTCACAGCTTGCAGATTGGGCGGAGGCAGCAGACGCAAAGGGCAACCTTGCCATGGGCAGGGAGCATGCACAGATCTGGGACGATATCATGGAGCTTTTCGAGCAGTTGGTGGCAATCAGCGGTGATGAGGAAATGGAGCTGCGAGTTTATGAGCAGCTACTCGGGGATGGGCTGGATGCGCTGGAGATGTCCCTGATACCGCCCGGGCTTGACTATGTGACCGTTGCGGATTTCGACCAAAACAGTCTTTCCAATACGCGCGCGATCTATATTCTGGGTGCAAATGAGGGCAGCATGCCAAGGCGCAGCAGGGAACAGGGGCTGCTCACGGATGCGGATCGCCTGCACTTGCATTCCATGGGGCTGGAAATCGCAGGCGGCGGAAAGGATGCGCTGTTCGCGGAGAAATATCTGCTGTATCATGGATTCACGCAGGCGCGGGAATACCTTTGGATTTCCTATGCATTGGCGGATGCTGAGGGAAAAGGGCTGGCCCCGTCTTCGCTGGTTGAGCGCATACGCAGCATCCTGCCGCATGCGGAGTTCCTTTTCATTCCTCTGGCGAGTCTGGAGACGGAGGAAAAGGCGGAGACGTCATCTTCGAAGTTTCTGACGGAGTGAACACGCTCACGGAGTTCAAGCGCAAACGCGTTTTTGCCGCGCGTGACGGCGAGGAAGGCGGAAAACGCCGCTGTCACGGCGCTGACGGCGACGACGTGGTCATAAAGGTCCCCGCAGGCACTGTTATCAGAGACGCCGGCTCAGGGCTGGTCATCGCGGATATGTCGGGAGACAACCGACGCGCCGTGATCCTTCAGGGCGGACGGGGCGGCAAAGGAAATATGCATTACGCTACGTCCACCATGCAGGCTCCGAAGTACGCGAAGCCCGGCAAGCCCGGACGCACGCTCGATATCATTCTGGAGCTGAAGGTCATCGCGGACGTGGGACTGGTCGGATTCCCGAACGCCGGCAAATCCACATTTATTTCACGTGTGACCAATGCCCGGCCGAAGGTGGCGAATTATCATTTCACCACGCTGACCCCCGTGCTCGGGACCGTGGATTTCGGAGAGGGGCGCGGATTCGTGATGGCGGACATCCCCGGCCTGATCGAAGGCGCCGCGGAAGGCGCCGGCCTGGGACATGAGTTCCTGAGGCATGTGGAACGCTGCAAGCTGCTGCTGCACGTGGTGGATGCCGCCGGTACAGAATGGCGGGACCCCCTTCAGGACATTGAGCAGATCAACGCGGAGCTTCTGCGGTTAAGCCCGGCACTTGCATCGAAACCCCAGATCCTGG
>CALGGN010000143.1 GCA_937915915.1 uncultured Selenomonas sp.
ACGATAAAGGGGTCAAAGGTAAGGAAAGAGTCCCTGAACTGGAAAAGCTCAGAGAGTTGCCCATTGAGAAGATCTATTCCGGCCATAACCCCATGTGTATGGGGACAGAGTGGCTGGAGAGCAAGATCCGCCTCTGCCGGCGGCTGCTGGCCGGGGAGCAGGGAACGGAGCGCCGCGGCCGCGGCGGGATGCTGCTGGCTCTTTCCGAGCAGCTTCCCGACGGCGAGGAGTCTGTGCTGGCGTATGATCCCGCCCGGATCCGCCGCTGAAGAACAGGAGGAGACAGTATGTTTACACTGGAAGGCAGAACGCTCATTATGTCCGGCGCCTCCGGCAAATACGGCACCGTCTCCGGGACCTTCCGCACGCCCCCCGACCGGCTGCATTTCAAGGAGCTGGACTATGACCGCCGGGACAAGGAAGTGGAGATCGACTTCTCCCAGCCCGTGCAGTACAAGAATGTGAAGGTGACCGTGAAGGACGCCGCGGGCAAGAGCTATACCGCGAAGATTACGGAGAAAAGCAGCCGGGAGCTGGAGGTCTATGTGAAGGGCCTGAAGGCCGGCAAGACCTATACCGTGACCGTCTCCGGCGTGCGGGGGAAGGGCACGACCGACAAATACGGGACGGTCTCGGGCTCCTTCACCGCCTGATGCGCCGCCGCTTACGAGCATAAAAAAAGAGGACGCACGTCCTCTTTTTTTATGCGGCGCTACCAGGTCCGCACGCCGTCGATGTGCAGGAAGCGGACCGCGGCGGCGCCGTAGGAATCCAGGGGCCGGTCCAGGGCATCGTTCGTGTGGGCCGCCACCAGCAGCGCGGGGGTCACGGCGGTTATGACGGGGGAGTGGTAATAATCCTCGTCCCCGGTCCCCAGCTGGACGATATCGCCCGGGCGGGCCAGGCTGCGGGGCACCAGGCGGGCGTGGGGGCCGACGGAGCGATTGCCCGTGAGGAAGTCGTAAAGGAACTCCACCCGCTTGCGGTATTCCTCGTAGTCCTCCGCATCTACATGGACGATGGCATGGAGACTCTTGCCGCCGCTGTGGACGAGCGCCGCGATAGGCAGTTCCAGTTTGCGGAAAAGGATGTCCTGCTCGGCGATGGGGAGCGTATCGGACTCCACCAAGGCATACTTGAACTTGGTGACGTTCTCGTTCTTCACGCCCTCGCCGTCCAAGGGGTTGAACCGAATCCAGCCGCCTACTTCGGGCTTCCAGTCGCCCACGGTGGCTCCGATGTCATCCGAGTGTTTCTTGAGGGACGCGATAAGCTCACCCGCCGTGCGGTCATACACACCCTTGCTCGGCACCCACTTGCCCTCGCTGTCCTGCCAGACGTCCCCGGTGACGTAGCCCACACGGTCATTGGGATCAAAGAGCAGTTCCAAGTAGCTGATAAGGTCAGCCGTGGGATTCCAAGCATCGGGAGGGGCGAATCCGTTGAATCCGTCATTGCCGTCGTATTCGATGGTATCGTCCCAAGCCATCGCTCCCTCGGCGCAGGGCATCCAGCCGCGCTCTTTCGCCATCTGCACGATAGTGCCGCCCTTGACGGGCTTTCCCGTGCCGTTGAAGCCCGCCCACTTCTTTTCGCACTCTCCCGCATGGTAGCGAGGGTCGTTCTTGCTCCAATCGTCCCAGATGGAGCAGGGGTAGCCTTCCTCCTTAAGTGCCATGCCCACGGAAATCCATGTAGCCCGGTCAACCTCCGCTACATTGATGCTCTTCAAGGCCGACAAAATATTTCTGTCCATGTCATATTCCTCCAATCATCGGTGTATATACAGATGGCGTTATGCCCTGCGGCACCCGCCAATGATTCATTGCCAAACGAGAGATGAGATTGCTGGCGGCATCGAACTGCCACGTCCCCACTTGCCGGAAGCCGTACCGCTCCAGGCAACGGATCTGCTTGGGAGTGGCCAGCCCTTCCTCCTGCCGCCGTTTCAGACGGTCGATGAGCAGGGAGGCAAGTCCGGCGTTTTCCACGGTATCCGGCAGTATGCCGCGATTCTCCAAGAATTTCAGTTGTTTTTCGGAGGGAGGTCCCATCTCCCACGGGAATGTGGGCGTGTAGCTTGCCAAGTCCTCTGCGGCGATGGAGAGCGCGTACTGGATAGGGTCTACCAGCTTTTTCTTTTTGCTCCGCATTTCCTCAAGCTGCTTGGCAAGAGTAGCTTCCCGTTCTTTCAGCACATCCCGCTCGGCCTGTTCCTCTGCGTCGATGAGATCCACTTCCTCGTTATTTTTCAGTAGCTCATCGATGGACTCGGCGATTTTCTCGTCCTTGGCGATAAGGGAGGACGGCTTGCAAAGGTCGTGCCGCTCCGTCATCCAAAGAAAATCCAAAAGCAGAAGATGGTCTTTTCCCGGAAAGAGCCGCATTCCCCGTCCCACCATCTGTTGATAAAGACTTCGCACCTTGGTTGGGCGAAGCACCACCACACAATCCACAGATGGGCAATCCCAGCCTTCCGTCAGCAACATGGCATTGCAGAGAATATCGTATTTGCCGTTTTCAAAATCCGTGAGGATGTCTGTCCTATCGGTGCTGTCCCCGTTGACTTCCACAGCCCTCATGCCAAAATCGCGCAGTATCCGACAGAATTTCTGCGAGGTTGCCACCAATGGCAGGAACACCACGGTTTTATGCCCTTGGCAGTAATTTTTCATGTGTATGGCGATTTCGTAGAGATACGGATCCAAAGCATAGCCGATGTCGTTGGCACTGAAATCGCCGTTCGTTATTTTGGCGGGCGAAATGTCCAGCCTAAGCGGTATAAGCTGCGCCTTGATGGGAGCGAGATATTTTTCCCGTATGGCACGGCTCATGGAATACTCGTAAGCCAAGGAGTCAAAGAATTTTCCTAACGCTTGCTTGTCACCACGGTCTGGAGTTGCGGTCACGCCAAGGATATTTGCTTCCGGGAAATGCTCCAAGACACGCTGGTAGCTGTCCGAAAGACAATGGTGCGCCTCGTCCACGATGATGTCCTGAAAATAGTCCTCCGGGAACATGGAGAGTCGTTTCTCTTGGCAAAGGGACTGCACCGAGCCTACCGTCACGGGAAGGAAACTCCCCATACTGTGCGTCTCGCCCTTTTCCAAGGCGGCATCAAGGCCGGAGGTGGCTTTGAGTTTATCCGCCGCCTGTGTCAGAAGTTCCATGCGATGGGCAAGAATCAACACCCGATGATTTTTGCTGACTTGCTCCTGTGTGATAGAGGAAAACACGATGGTCTTGCCGCAATTGTGGGTGATGGTGAAATCCGACATCAGATAACGGTTGTCCCCGTCTACCGTGAAGCCATAGTATTTGCCATATCCTGCTGGTTCGACCGTAAAGCCTGTACGCAGGACGGATTTTTTTTGCTTACGCTTATCGGCAATCTTCCGTTTGACACGACAGGGAATGATGGTGCAATCGCCGCTGATGGAAACGCGATAATAAACGGCACGAAAATTTTCATATCCTTTGACACAGGATTTGACATTTGCCATAAGTCCGGCAGAGCGGCAAAGAAACGCCACATCATCTGCCAGCCTTTTAGATTTGGAAACGAAGTCATACCCCTTGTCAGTGTAATTGCCGTCCGTATCAAGGAGCCCCGCCAATATCTCCATGCGTTTAGGTAAATCCGCATATTTGTAGATATCCGGCACGAACTTATCACCGGCACGACCACCGTATAATCTTAGATGGCGAAGTTCCTTGACCAGCCGATTGCTCCTGCGCCCACGCTCGGATATGAGAAAATATGTGGTTGCCTTTCCAGCCGGCTCCGTCCGAATGTGCAAATCCCAAATTTCCGCTTGTCTGTGAATCATCCGCTTGATTTCTATATCTGGCGTAGTAACCTTCACGCCGCAAACAATGCAACCGTCACCGATAATCACACCCAAGAAATACGGGTCGATTTTTTGCTCGGCATTACGATGACCGGGGAAGGAGGTTATTGCTTCGGAGCGAATCAATTTGTGCAGGTGCTTTTTATTTTTTGACCACCGCATCCACTCTGCTACCGATACATCCACAATCTCCCCGGCACGCCGTTCGCACGGATATTGGGGATTATTGCTCTGCCTTGTGCGGATTAGCGTCAGCCTGTGGTCAGGGGTAACTATGAACGGCTCTCCCTTGATGGGAGTAACTTTGTAGAGGTCGGATTCCCCGCGATGGAGAAAGAGGATATTCCTTGCTTTCCCATCACTACCGAGAAGTTTGTCCTCGGTGGTGATATCTTCTACTTTTTTGCTATGGCCGTTGGCGAGGAGAAGTTTTTCTCCCTTGGCATGGCATCCCGTCGGCAGGACGAGGAGCGTTTTGGTGTTCCCCTCGTCCCACTCGTGAAGGACAGCCTGTTTCGCCTCGACCTGATATGGTCTAAGTTCCACTTGCGTCTCCTCCCATCAGAACGGAATATCTGCGTTCGATACGGGAATTCCATCGAACTCCGTCGAATCCGTAGCCGGGAAGAATTTCTCGTCGTAGTCGATGTAGCGATCCACATCGTTGGCTTGCTTTTCCTTGCCGTCCTTGTCCAGATAGGGGCGCGGCTTGAAATGCGCTCGTCCCTTGGCTCCGATGAGATTGTTCCAGTCCATGACCAGACGCTCCCCGTGCTTCTTCCTGCCGATGGAGCGGAAGAATGCCGAGATTTTCCACTCCAGCATACGGTTCAGGATGAGGTCGGTGCGGCAGCTTGCGATGCCGTTCTCCGTTTCGACTTGGAGCGTGAGGCTCGCCTTGTTGCACGCCTGCATCTTTGCGCTCCCCGGAAAGCGTCCCCGTTCAAAGCCGGAAACCGTGAAGTTGTAATCCCCTTCCGGCAGAATGATGAACTCCTGCCCGTCGTTTTCGATGGTGTCATTCCAGTCCATCCCCACATTGTTTGCCATATTGTCAGCCATGATGCTCGTCCTCCTTTATCCTTTCGCATGACGGTTCTGCTCGATGATTGCCGTGATTTGCTCCCAGTATTTGGCAACATAGCCAAAGAAAAAATCCGGGCTGTAGTCCTCAAAAGGAATATCCGCTTCGGCTCTGCCGCGAGCCTTCAAGACTTGCCGCAGTTCCTCTTCCTTCACGCCTTTCTCGTCAAGCAATCCCCGCAGAATATCGGCGACGCTCTCATCCTCCGGCGCAACTTCCTGCGAAGGAGTCGGCTGAGTCGTTGGCTGCGCTTGCGGAGCGGGAGCGGATTTGGGCTGCGCCTCCTGCTTCGGTGCGGATTGCCCCGGCGAGAAGAGATGGGCGATGTGCTTGTAGTCCAGTTCCAGCACTTCTGGGAGCTGCACACGGTTTTTCGCATCCCATGCCGGATGGTGGCTGGTGTACATGACCCGCTTGCCGCCTTGGGCTTTCTTGGCGTTGCTCTCCGAAGTGACGATGTAGGTTTGGTAATTGCAGAAGAGCAGGAGGTCGCACCATTCCTTGAGGAGAGGAGCCACTTGCTTGGAAAGTTTCATCTCCCAGCGGTCGTAGGCTCCCATCTCGTCCGGCTGCTCGAATTTCCGCATTTTTGCATGAGCCGTGACCACCACATGAATGCCGCTTGCAAGCACCGTATCGAATGCACCGAGCAGGCGGGCAAATTCCTCGCCCAAGTAGGTGTAGCCCTTGCCGTAGCCGAAGGACTCGATGCTGTTCTGTTTGTACTTGGTGCAGAGGTAGGCAGTGACAAGCTGCTCTGCCCAATCTGCCGTATCGAGGACGAGGGTCTTGCAGACATCCTTGGTTGCCGCCACTTCCTTGACAATGCCGAGAAGTTCCTCCCAAGTCTGCGGCTTATCGATGCGGCGCACATCCATGTGGGATGTGCCTCCCTCGGTGTCGATAAACAGCGGGTCGGGGAACTGGGCGGCGAGGCTGGACTTACCGATGCCCTCCGAGCCGTAAATAACCACTTTTTGGGGTCGGGCAATTTTGCCCTTGGTGATATTGAGCATGATGTCTCTCCTTTCTACTTGATGCGGAGGCTCCGTCCCCTCGACTCCAAATGTGCGCCTGGAATTGCCTCGCCGTTCTTGAGTGCCTCATAGAGAGCCTCGTTGTTGACTTCCTTATGCTCCGGGACGGTATCGAGATAGACATCAGGGATGCGGCTGGCATCGTCAATCTTGAGGGGCACCCTGCCGCCGTTGTTCTGGACGCTCATCACGCCGTACTTGGTGGGAACTTTGGACTTCCCCATCGCATCGAGATTCTGCCGATACCATTCCTTGATGCGCTTGATGCGATTTTCCAAGGACTGCTGCTGTTCCTCGAAACGCTTCTTCTCGGCTTTGTAGGCTGCAGCGTAGGTTTCCAGCGACTTGATGAGGGCGATACCATTGGCGCATTTCTCCTCAATCTCGCATTCGATGGACTGGAGTGCCCCTTCCAGTTGCTCCAAGTCCATGGTCTCGTCCAAAACGAGGTCAAAGATGGCGTTGAAGCCTGCGGCTAGTTCGTAAAGCGGTCTTGTTGCCATAAATTGCCTCCCCTCTTAACTGTGGGCGAATTGCCCGGTTTGCTAGGTTTCTTGCCCTGCTCGCCCGTGTGGCGATGGAACATCACCGTCATGAGTCGCCGCAGAGCGTTGTTGGTGTGGATGATACGTTTGGGATTTTCCGTCATGCCGACCTCCTTTGGTTAGCGATTGGAGTTTTTGGCTTGGCGAAAGTGTCCAAGATGCCTTGCATTACCTTCTGCTTTTCGGGCGTGAGTCCGGCGAGCAGCTCACGGAGCAAATCCTCTTGGTCGGATTTCAGATAACGGCGGTCGGCGTAGTATCCGTCTGCGACACGGATGCCGCCACCATTCCCCTGAACCGTGTAAATGGGGTAGGAACAGCTGAGAGCCTCTACATCCCGCAGAACGGTGCATCGGCTTACGCCGAGTTCCTGCATGAGATTTGGCACTGTCTCCTGCCTTCGACTCATCAGAATCTCCAGCAAAGCCTGTCGCCTCTCTGTAACGCTCCTCACTGTCCCTCACCCCCTTTCGCCTTGGATGGTTCACATGATAAAGACCAAACATCTCACCTAATGAGATGTTTGAAAAAGACTTGAAAAAAATTTTCCCTCTCGTCAAATGTGCGCCCGACCTCGTATTGCCGGACTTCTTTTCGTATAGAAACGATTAAGCCGCTGTTTTTGTCTGTTCTTGCCCAAATAAAAAAGGTGAGCCAAAGGACAGCCTTATCGCTGTACCATTGGCTCACCCGTCTTGGCCATCAGCACCTTGTCATAGAACCCCGCCATCGGCTTGTTCTAATGGGACGCTGTACGGCATGGACATCATTTTCGTCTCTATCGTAATGATGCTCCATCTTGTGCGTTTCGCTCTTTTTTATGCAGTTTTTATTTGCGGCATCTGCGCCAGCAGTTCCTTCAGCGGCACGGTGTCGGTCTGCCCTTTCCGCTTGACGGCAAGTCCCATGCCCCCATCTGCCAAACAGATGATTTCTCCCACCACAAGGCCGTGGGTAGTTCGTACCAATCTTCTAACATCGCTTCCTCTGGACTTCCTCGGATTATATCGCGTCATGTTTGCCTTTTCCCTCCTGTGTCCGTTATAAGCCGCAGTAGTTGCAGCTTCATAGGATATGAAGAATAACAGAAGTTTAACTTCACATATATTCTACACCGTACTTCATATCCTTGTCAAGAGCGTCTTGTATCATGTGCAACAATGGGCAAAGCGAGTTGTGATGCGTATTCTTTGCAATTTTACTATATATCTTGCTGTTTTCGGCAGAAAAAATTTATTTTCAGTCTTGACATCGCTGTGTGTGATATGTACAATGTAAATGAAATCTAACTTCCTGTTAATTTCATATTTATATGCCGGGAGGCGGCCAGAAAGGACGATTACTATGAACTTCGGAGAAAAGCTGCTCCAACTCCGCACGACGAAGCATCTGACGCAGAGCGAGGTTGCCAAGGCTATCGGCATAACGCCACGTTCTTACATCGACTACGAGCGCGGCACCCGTTATCCTCGGACTCGCGACAAATACGAGGCTCTGGCAAAGTTTTTCGATGTGGATGTGAACTACCTCTACACGGAAAATGAGCAGTTCATCGACAATGCCGGGCAGAAGTATGGCTATCGCGGACGACAGCAAGCCAATGTACTGGTCAATGAACTGGCGGGGCTCTTCGCCGGTGGGGAACTGTCCGATGAGGACAAGACCGAAGTCATGATGGATATTCAGCGCGCATACTGGTTCTGCAAGGAGGACAACAAGACCAAGTACACGCCAAAAAAATATCGCGACGCCTGACGGAGGATTATGATGGATTCCTATGCGGTTTTCCGCAAGGCCATGAAACTCGTGGAGAAATCCGGTACGCAAGACCCCATGCGGATTGCCGAGGAAAATGGCATTGTGGTCTTTTTCAACGATCATTACAAGGACTTGCTCGGTTGGTATCGTTGTCAGCAAAAGCATCGGTTGATATTCCTGAATGGCCGTCTGGATGAGATTTGGCTGGCGATGGTTTTGGCGCATGAAATCGGACACGACCAGCTTCACCGTGATCTCGCCCAGCATGGTGCTATGAAGGAATTTCAACTCTTCCGCATCAAAGACACCACCGAGTATGAGGCGAATGCCTTTGGCGCACACCTCTTGCTGGACAATGATGAAGTTTTGGAGCTTGCCCATAACGGCTACGATGTGATGCAAATGGCACAAGCCATGAACAGCGATGTCCATCTCATGCTCATCAAGATACAGGAGATGATAAAGTTGGGCTACGATTTACGGATGCCCATGGAAACGGATGGCAGATTTTTACGGAAAGTTAGGGCGTAGGCAACATGAAGGCAAAAATGTACCCTGCAGTAGAACAGAAAATGGCGAAATGCTTGGATGAACTGGTTCAAATATACGGAAAAGGCATAACGCGCCAAGCAACGAAAGTCCTCGATGTACCGAATTTTGTAGGAGCGGAAACTATTTCAGAGCATGACCAGCTTGTACTGGTTGAGGAGATGCAGACTATATTTATTGAGTCCCAGGAAACGGCACTCAATAAATATACCCCAGCTAAATACAGGACACCGGAGCGTGAAGCCGCTGCTAAAGATCGGCTAAGAAAGATAGGGCGCATTATCCCCGATGTTTATCAAGAACTTGTTGTGCGCGGATATTTATTTGATAATAGCGGCGAACATAGGATTGCATAATCCGATTCATTTACCGGGCAAAATAAAATGGGCAGGAGAGAAAATGTCTCCTGCCCATTTTATTTTGTCACGATTTGGATGAAATTGATTTACCGATTGTTGGCTACGATAAATTCTCGGTTCATCTCGATTAGGCTTTTATTCCCACCAATGTTTGGAGAAGTTAACCGTGATGTCCAAAACACCGATGCCCGACACATCCGCCAAATGCTTTGCATAATCGCGCAGCACTTTTTCATATGTTCTCCGTTTTCCTGCCAGCTTGATGCGATACTCATCCACGGAGAGCAGTTTGGACTCCGGCACAGCCACATCAAAACAATCATCAAAGCTGTCGTTGAAAATGAAATAGGTCGGCTCTTCTGCATCGTCATCCACATCCAGCACCTCATGGTCGGAATCCTCGCTATGACCGGCAAAATCTTCCTTCAGGAACACGATGTCACCTTTTTGAAATCTTGGCATACACCTCGCCTCCGTCCACGTGCTCGAGACACAATCTCATTTCATGTGCTTGTCCAGAAAAGCCTGGATGATGTCCAGCACCTCGTCTTGAATCCAGTAGGGTCCGGCATGCTCCGCTTTCGGCACGACATACCTCTTGGCCTCGATGCCTCGATTCCTGAGTGCTTGGTAAAGGATATCCGTCTGGCTGGGAGATATAAGGGCATCCTTCCCACCGTGGAACAGAAGCATGGGAGCGGACTTCTCATTGATGTAATTGATGGGATTTGCTTTCTCCATATACTCCGTGTTCGCTTCAATCCCGCCGTCCCTGCCGCCAAATACAGGGACACCGTTCACCAGGAGGGAAGATATGCCAGCCGCTGAGTTCGTCCATCGCTTCATTTCGTCAGAATAATCTTCTGCGACCTTTGACAAGTCCGACAGTCCGTAAAGCGTCACTGCCGCCTTGACAGAACTGGAAACATGGAGGTGCTCCCCTTCATCGAACTCGGTGGAACCGCTGGTAATCCCCGCAAAAGCGGATAAATACCCTCCTGCGCTGTCACCAACGACAGCCACTCGCTCCGGGTCAACATTTAGCTCTCCTGCATGCGCCTTGACATATCGGATAGCCGATTTTACATCTTCCAAGGGAGCAGGGAACATCACCTCCGGCGCAACACGATAAGAGATACTGCCGACGAAATAGCCGTTTTCGGCAAGACGCATACGAAGTTGCGGTAGCCTTGCCCTGTTGGCCGCAATGAATCCCCCGCCTGTGATGAAGATGACGGCAGGAAGGTTCGTCAAGTCCCGTGGCCGCCAGATGTTCATTTGCAGCAATACATTCTTGAAGTCCAATGTCGGCTTTTGGGCATACACCATATCTGGAATCGGTTGGACTTGCTGTTTGCGGAGGCTGATATCCAGAATCTCGCTCTCATGGTATTTCGTTGCCTTACCGCTCATCGTCTCGCTCCTTTATGATCTTCTTCTTGTCGGATTCCGTTATGTCATACGATGTCAATTGGTCTGCCATATGCTTGCTTGTCAATGAGGACAGCTTGCCAACCAATTCCTTCCTTTTGTCCGTATCGATGGAGGATGAGGATGCCACGGCCTCCACCACCATCTTGAGTTCTGATAGATCGAATTTTCGATTGCCGCAATGATATGTATTTGTTTTTCCCTCTCGTTCTGTGATTACCTCATAGCCTGCACTGTTAAGTGCTTCCATATCGCCGCGCAGAGTATGGCGGTTCGCTTGGAAGCCGTTCTCTTCCAACAAGGCAAGCAGGTCGTTGGTGCTGATGGTGTGTTCATTATCCGTGTTGTCGTGAAGATACTGGAGCAGAAATAGAATTCGCGACTTGTTTGCTATATATGGTTTTGTTGCCATAACATTCCTCCCCCTAAAATAGTTTCTGTGAATCAAGACGGCAAGTTCTCACACTTTTTCACTGGCTGAATCCGACATACGAGCATACAAGAATTCTTGAGTCATATGCACAAAAAATCCATAGGCAACCAGTATCGTAAGCATGATAAACTCACTAAAAATAAGCACATCATCGAATTGACGGTTAAACAAATAATAGAAAACATGCGAACAAGCAAATACGGCACCGATCATGCATGACTTAGCTCCGTAAGCCAAGAGTTCATTCCTGCAAGTTTGACGATACCTCTGATCCAAGAGCAACGCTATGCTGAGGGTGGCAATCACTAAGCCTATTCCATCGAAGAATAAAAAATGCGGATAGGCAAAAACAGCTATTGATGCCAGAATCGCAAATAATGCATAAAGCATTCTGAGGGTTCGTACTTTCTCTCCCCTGTAATATTTGACCGTCTTGTCGTACATATAGAAAATATATACACCACTAAGTATGGTGATAAAAAGAGGGAACGCCGGGACATAAGACCCGTATGGATTAAAATCACTCCATACCGTTGTCCAAGGATTAAAAACAAAGCGTTGTACCAAATATGAAATAACCATGAGCGGTATTGCCAAGAAGGACACCGTTCTGAAAAAATGTTGTTCGTATATTTCTTTTCTTTGAGATATTTTTTCCAAAAAAGGAACATTTCTCCTGTCATCCATATATTCGGCGATAAACAGATCAAGAGCACCCTTTACATTGCGATCCATATTTGTCGAGCAATAATTCAGGTAAGTTGATGCAATAAAATCATGGGCAATTTCATATTCCAAATCGCTGCCTTCAGTATTCTTTCTTATCAGCTGTATCGCTTCCAATTGCTGAATAACATTCATCAAACGCTCATGCCCTTTTTCCGCAAACAAATTAGGAAACAAATAATTCTCCAAATCCTGCGTCTTTACTGAAAGTTGACGAATCCTGGCTTGGCTCAACAAATACAACAGCCTTGATGCATGATAGTAATTATTGCACGATGCCAACTGATAATCATAATACTGCTCCAACAACTCGTTGTTATCTTTTTCGATAAACGCTTGCAATTTTTCTTTTGGGTACAACAGTATTTTTTGATTGAATTCCGCCATATGAAATATAATTTGCTGTTCAATCAGAGGATCGCTAATATGCTTGCTGAAAAGCAATGCGCCTTCTTCTTCGCCAAATAATGTCCGGCATTTGCTTTCGAGGATAGAGACATTCGATGTTTCTCCGTTCAGTTGGGAGTTCATCTCATTTTGGTTTCGACAATACAGCAATGTCGCTCCCATTTTTTCCGTATTGATAGGCTCATGCGGGTCTAAATGAATTGTCCCGTTGTCTTTGATGCTGTGGTCTTCCCATACTTTCGTTTTGGCAGATCGCAGGAGCAACGAATGCAGCGACTGCATTTCATTTTTCTTTTCAATTACACTGAGCATTTTCCTGAGTATGCCGCAGGGAACAGCGTCCTGCCTCTCACCTACGGACAAAAGATTATTCATATCAAACCGTTTGAGAAAATCTGCCAAATATTCTTCCCGGAGCGAAACAATGATGCCCGTATTTTTTTTGCACAGGTATCTTATAATTTCCTGTATCCTTTCCTGTTCTTTTGGGGACAGAAAAAAGAATCTCTCAAATTGGTCAAGAATAAAAACGACCTTTCCGCGAGAGAGCATTTCGCTTATCCTCAGATCGATATTGGTTCCGAACAACGAAACCATATGTCCGTCAAATTCGTGATAATTTCCGGAGAAGTCGAAAATTTGGTACTCATCTTTATAAGCCTGCTTGAAGAAATTCAAAATGATTGATTTACCGTATCCGCTCGGCCCCGTAACGCAGAGTGCCTGTTTCACTTCTACCTGGGGAAATATGATTTCCTCGAGGACTTGATGCATGTATTTTACTTCTTCGTCTCTTTTGAGAATGTCATGCTGGTTATTCAAATTACTGTCTTTCAGATTGTATAACCCTAAGAACTCGAAATTTTCCTTTCGGCAATACGGAACAATGGTATTCTGTTCTTTGCTTCTGCTCATAAAGATAATGAGCAGGGCAAACAATAATGTTGCACACCAAATGGAAATCTGTGCAAACGTAGAAAGATGGCGAATGTGAACATCGAAAAACAGCAGTATCCATAGTGCTATACATAATACAACTATAGCTTTATATACAAAGGAATTCAAGCCATAAATATTATGCCCCGGCTTTTTTATTCCAGATATATGCATATCCATACTCATTCCTCCGATTCACGCAATTCCCTGCCGAAGAATACATCTTGACAGCGTTTCAGACCGTCTCCGGCCTCTTGAATGCCTGCTTCGTATGCCATGCGATAATAATCGGCAGCGTTTTGCAGTTGATGTAATGACCCCTCATAAATCTTTGCCAAGGAAAGCGCAGCTTTTGGGATTACATAAGCTATTTTTGTATAATATTGAATAGCTATTTCCACATCGATTGACCTCATCGCATACGCATAATTATAGATGGCTGGTTCGTATTCGGCATCTGCGGCCTGTTTGTACAAGGAAATAGCCGACTGAGGATCACGGTTTGTTTTGATTCCGTTCATTTTATAGTAACCCAGTGCATTCTGCGCTGGCGGGTAATTCAAATCTGCTGCAAATTGATAAAGTTTCAGGGCATTTACAAGGTCATTATCATCCTCTGCGAAATTTGCTAAACGGTAAATAGCAGGGGCAAAATTCATATCCTTGGCTTTCGTATAACAATCAACAGCAAGCCGATGCATTACTTTCCTAGCTTCATCGGCATTCTTTTGAGGGATTGTGTCCTCTATCCCGTAATCGTATACAAGCGATACATCCCTTTCGCATTGTTCGTAAACATCCCCTAAGTTATAAAGTGCGCCAGGATTACCAGCTTCCGCTGATTGATTATAAAAGAAAAATGCCATTCGGCGATTAACTGGCGATAATTCTGAGCCAAACTCGTAACGCAAGCCCATAGCATTCATTGCTGAAACATTTCCTTCTTTTGCCTCCTTTAGTAACTGCTCATCACTATTTAAAGGCTTGCTGTCTAAAAACTTTGAAACAAGTCGCTCAATGTTTGCTTCAAAAAGTTCATTGTTTGCACTAATACCATTCATGTGACGAATGGCATCTATATCTTCTGGTAAAGTCTCAGGAAATTCAAAGTTGCGCATCATGATTGGAATAACTTTTTTCTTCAATTCCAACGCACGGGCAATTTCCAGTCTTACCCAATCATTCGGATTAGTACATCTATCCAACCCGTGAGGAGGCAACACCACCAGCACATCGGTGCATTCGGCAATCTTTTCAAACAGGGCTTCATTAAAGGCACCTGAGCGCAACGATTCAACGTCAAAGAACACATTGAATCCGCGCTCGGTCAGCTTATATTCCAACAGGCGGGCTAAGTCTTCGCCTCCATCACGACGATAGCTAATAAAAATTTGATATTTTGTCTGCATAGTATATCAACTCCTTAATGGAGATCATTGATCATTTAACATATCTTTATCATCACACAATCATGGAGTGCTGAAGAAATAATCCGAATAAAACATATTTACCTGCATAGACTCTATGGTCATCAAATCCTGATTCCACTCTTTGTTGTCATGATGCAGAACCATTTTTAACATATCCTTGTTTATTTTATCGAAATCATTGGTTCGTACACATACGCATTTAAAACAGACAGGTATCATCGTTGGACTTAATGCGTTCAAGAGACCGATATATCGTCCTAGGTTTCCGGCAGATTTCAGCAATGTTATATTGACTTTTTCCGTAGATATATCGTTGCTCAACGAGATGTATATATTGCTCTCTGTTTCCAAAGCCGTGCCGTGGTATTGATATTCATAGGAACCGTCACTCTTTAAATTGCTCAATAAATTCACATGTGCATTTCCGTCAAATATTAGCTTGGAAATAACCAAACGATCTTTTACGTAAGGAGCAAAGGAATAATAAACCAAATTGAATTCATCATTGATTAGCAATCTGTTTTTCGCAGATTTTAACATGGATAATATTTTTTCAAAGGTTGCGTCAAAATATTCCATGTTTGCAGAAACGCCGTTATAATTCGCAAGTTCTTTCAAGTCATCGGGCAAGTTTAGCGGCCACTCGAAATTTCTCATCATGATGGGGACAATGTTCTTGTTCGCTTTCAGGCTTTGCGCTAATTCTTTTCTCACCCAATCGTCTGGATTGATGCACCTATCCAATGCGTGTTGGGGCAATACTACAAGCACATCATTGCACTCATCAATAACGTCTAGGAGCTTGTCGTTAAATTTTCCCGAACGCAATGACTCCACATCATAAAATACGGTGTATCCTAATTGACGCAGTTTCTCCGTCAATAGGCAGGCCAGTGCCTCTCCGCCTTCGCGCCGGTAACTTACAAATATGTCATACTTATGGTTCATATGGAATCTCTCCATTATATTCCAATAGACCTATTCGGATATGTGTCTGGTTTTCCGAATAGGTCTATTGGAGCGTTCCGATATCTGCGACAATGATATTGATTGGTCGATTTTTATGAACGGTTCATTATACGGTCACTTTTACCAATGCCTTATGGCCTTGGACATTGGACGCCGGAACATCTGCACAAAATAGTGTCCATACTCCGATCCCGAGCGATACGCATATCCCACGCCGAGCTCCGTATAGTCTCCATTAAGGATGTTGGCCTTATGTCCCGGCGAGTTCATCCATTGGTTCATCACCGCTTCAGGCGTTGATGAGCCCGCTGCAATATTTTCCCCTACCGTATAGGCACCGTCTTCAATCAACGAGGAGCAGGGCTCCCCATTCGGCCTTGTATGGGAAAAGAGCCTTGTAATTTCCTCCGCGCGGATAGCCGCTGCATCCATAAGCTCACCGGAAAGCCGCACAGGAGCAATGCCTCGCTGCCTTCGCTCCCGGTTTACCAAATCCAATATCTGCTGTGCGAACTGCGATGTATCCTCGTCAGCAGATGCTCCGTCATTGTCCGCTCCAATATTCACATGATGTGTTCTGTGCTCCACATGATGCTCGATGACCGTGCGGTTTTCTTCCCCACCAACGATGAGGTGATAAAGGAAATCGCTCCCGTCCGGCCTGTGGGCAAGGATATAGACATCGCCCTGCTTGTCCAAGCTGAAATCAAGCGTATCGCCATCCTGTGAGATGATATGCGTCATGCCGGGAGTCAGTATGTCATAGGTTGTACCGGCCTCTCCAATGATCTCAAATGTCTGCCCTTGGACAAACTGCCATGTGAAATCGGCTTCCGGGTAACCATGTGCTTGTGTAGTCGAGAAACCGACAGCCCCCCACAGCATCGCCGACAAAACAGTTGCCAACACCTTTTTCTTGATGCCCATAACGAAACCCTCCGTTTCTATGTCAATTCGCTCTTTGTCATCAATATTCCTGCTTGGTGGTTAAATTTTTTTACAAGTCATCGTCATTGTCCATGTCAGTATCCGATACGCCCTCCTTTACCAGCAGATACATTGCCAGCAGCATGGGTACATACAGCGGCAGCATATCACGAAAATGAACGGAACTGTATGCTGCCAGGCACGGGATCAATGTCCCGTATATCATTGGCACGCCGACGTTGCGACATCGGAGGGCGAATGACAGCACAAACACGGCACCGCATACAAGATTGGAGCCGATCAGATACCACCCCATCGCTTGCCACGCCATCTCATTGCTGAGATTATTCTCCAAAAGCCTCGCCACATCCAATACGAACATCTGCCACAGCATTTCGAGAAATGTGCCGCCCATGATGCCAGCCGCAAACCCCATGCGCGACAAGGAGCATCGATCCAATATCCTTGATACAGCCATCATCGTCCACCCTCCCAATACACCATGTATATGTTGCTCACATATGCGAACACGGAGGCAATTCCCAAGGGACTGCCTCCGCCAAATCTCACTCCTTCCACCTCCATCGATGTTCATCCGATTTTCAGGTATTCGCTGTAGGCTTCCAGCACATGCAGGCCATGCCCCTCCAAAACTGCCATGAGGTCGGTCGATGTGCCGTAGAAGTCGATGTCCACCACGATGTTTCCATAGGACGCACTACGCAGATACACATTGCCCATGCCCGGAAGTTCCTGCAACCTCTGGCAAGCCTGTGCGCCGCTGCCAAGCACACCGTTCACCAGAATCAGTTGGATGTGCTGCTCGGGATTGGCTGCTTTCCGTATGACGGCCTGCGATAATTTTCCGTGAATGCTCTCCGTGGCATTGCGGACGGCCTCGACAATCGCCATGCTCCCATCCAAGTGCAATCCCGTTCCAGAGACGCTGTCTGCATAGGTTACCTCCCCCGTGGAGGTGTTGAGCAAACGAAGGTCAAGCTGGACACGCCCTGTCTTGAACCCTTGAAACCCTTCAATCCCCACATTGGTTGCCGTTGCATGACTGAGTTTTCCCAAGAGCAGGTAATCGGTCTTGAATTGGGTGTTGAGTGACTGCGCTAAGGAATACTGCCCCTGGAACACTGCATTTGCCACACGATATTTGGTCGACTGTTCCATTTGCGACAAGTCCACTACCCGTCGGAAGCCGCTTTCCTGCAGGCTGGCAATCAGGCTGTTCTCCGCTTGCAGATGTTCCTGACCACGATGGTCATAAATCAGCACCGCCACACGCGGGTCGCCCATGTTCGCGCCGATCATTGCTTCTCGGTGTGTGCGGCTCATCACGTCGGTATCCAACCGATCGCTGACCTCGGCGCGTATCGTCACCCGATACTGTCCGTCTCCGGCATATCCTCGTTGCAAGACATCGAAACTGGTGATATATCCTTCCGAATGTGTGTAGATGTTGTCGCGGATGGCCATATAGTTCTGCGCATATGTCCGGCTGTCAACAGCGACCTTTGCCCTTTGCTCCACAGCCATCCGCATGGCATCCTTGATGGCCAGCTGCTCACTGCCACCCATGCCTTGGGCGACCACGGGAGCCGCCAGGCATGAGGCAGAAAGGCAAAGCATCAAGGAAAGAACGGCTCCCCCTACTCGAAATCCTTTCATAAACATCCCTCCGATCAAAAATCAACCTTGCCCGACCACCGGAGGCCGAGTATCCGCGGCTTGCCGCATATACGCTTTTGCACCGAGGCACCGACACCGATGCGAGAGCCGTTTTTCAGCTCGGCTATGCAGTAGCCATCCTGAATTTCCCGGATACGCAGTTCCGCACTGTTATTGCCGATGGTGATCTGCTCACCCGTTTTCGGATGATAGATAACTTGCTCGCCGCTCTTGACGAAGAGGACATCCTTTTTCTCAACGCCATCGGTGGCATCCAAGTCCACATAGATGTCGGTACCCTTGACGGCGATGACCGTGCCCTTGATGGGGAATCGCTGTTCATAGAGCTTGCGAACCACATCATAGCAAGCCTCGTTGATCGCGCCCACGCCATTGTCATTCAAACTGGTGGATTGGTCTTGCGCCGACCAGAGAACTTGCCCAACCTGATGCTGCGCATCGACCAGTCTCACCTGAAGCACCGCTGTGTACTGAAGCTGATAGGCACCGCCAATCAGGATATAGTTGGTGTACATGCTCAAATCGCCGATGATTCCGTAATCGATGCCGATAGCCTGCATGGAACGATTGGAAAGAGCCTGGACAATTCCCGAGTCAGTCAGCCGCTTTTCCGAAAAGAGCTGGGGAAGCCGGCTTCTCTCCACCGTTCTCACGGAACGCAGTTGACCAAGCGTGGACATCAGCGATGCAGCAGCCTGTTCGTTCAAACCCGACTCCTGCCCCATGATCGAGAGGACGGAAATCGCCGGCTTGTCAAAGCCCGTTTGTGGCGAGGCTTCAACACAGCCGAAAACAAAAACCATCCAAAGTCCCAAAATGATTGCCGTCAGTTTCTTTGCCATAAAACTCACCTGTCTCCTTTCCCAAGCCTGCCATGATATACTTTTCATGGCAGGCTCATACAGATTGACGACCCGGCGGTTACGCCGCCTCGTTCATCAGGTACCGCGTGCAGTATCTGATGTACATCGGCAGCTTCTGGATGGTCTTGTCAAGGCGCGGATTGCGGTTCCAGCCCTTGAAAGCCCGAATTTCGTTCTCGGTCTTTTCACGGCGGAAGTAGTCATGCACGCCCTTGGTGAATGGCTGGGAGAAGAGGTAGAAGCGTCCGACATCGGACACGAGGTAAAAGTTGAGCTTCTCGTCACGGGTGGTAACGGCGATTCTGTTGGTCTTCATAACACGCATCCTCCTTATACTCTGCACATCTGACATCAAACTTTCTATCCTCTTCCAAGACCGATTTATCACTCACCTCCACATGATCGGTCCAGAACTTTGGCAACCATTGCACACTTTTCATGTGTTTGCCGAGGACATCTTTAGTATAAAGGAAATATTTTTGCTCTCGGCATGGGGGGAATTTCTTCTTCGAGGGACACTTTTGACTATCTCCCAGAACCGGGAGGTGAGTGCCACCTCCTTCCTCCCGGCTCACAGGGCGCATCCTACACGGTCGGCAATTGGCTGATTGCCTCGCTGTCAACCGTTACGGATGTGGACATCCGGTGCATATGCTGACCGGGGTGATGCATCGGCGGACGATGCGGTCCGGGACCGGGACGATGAATCCCGTGGTGCGGTCCGCCGTGATTGTGGCCAAAGTGATGCGGCCCTACGCGATGGGGCGGCGGGGGAGGCGGCGTGTGCCGGCCAAGCAAGCTGTCACGAATGCGGGGCCATGCGGAGAGCTCCTGCACTTCCATGTCGGAGCCGACCGTGTAGGAAGTCTGGATCGGAGCCGCCGAGGTGATGTCAGCCGTGCCGAAGCTGACGAGGCCGGTGAGAATCAGTGCGAATGCCATCTTTTTCATAAAGCAATCTTCCTTTCCTTTGCAGTTCATCTTCATCTTCGTCACTGGCTTTTTTACGCCCCACCAGTTAGGCGGCATCTCCTTTCTTTTTTCTAAGTACATTCTACAACGTGAAAGTTTTGAATTTCTTATGGGGGAGGGAAGTGTCAGCTTCCTAAAATTTTTCTTCCCCGTATCTGCTATATAAATCATACATCAACAAAAAAGTGCAACTGATAGGAGGGAGATGGTATCCAAGAGCCATATAGAGGTCAAATGCATTGGAGAAGGAGAACTCTTCCGAGGTACACCGTGGAAGAGTTCTCCAACACTTTTACCGCAAGAACACCACGGCACACTGGTCGAGGAAACCTGTTGCTTTGTTCTCGATCAGGATGCGGTTGGCATCTGCCACAGACACAACAGGGTTGCTGTTGTGGTTGTCCAGCCCCACGGCCTTCACAACCAGGGGATTGTGACCGGCACGTGCCGCCGAGGCCGAGGAGAGGTCATAAGCATATCCGGCCATGCCCTGAGCTACCACACGGTCATAATCAAGATTGAGGTGGCCATATATCTTGGTTCCGTCGGCATTCTTGATGACGGGGCTCATCGCGGGGTTCAGCCCCAGGCCACGGCAGTCCACAATCAATCCCGTGTATCCCCCGATTGCCCGATTTGCCGGAGAGCCATAGGACATGCCCTGATTCACCGTGATATTGACATTCATGTTGGCCTGTGACGGCTCCACCGACGGATTCGGCTCGGGAAAACTTTCCTTGTAGGGAGGCTGTGGCAGAACCGCTGCTGCCAGGGAATTGGAAATCCCAAAAACAGGGACTTGCATCTCCACCCAATAGCCGCCGTCCATCGTGCGATCCTCGCCCACGACACGCGCTCCTTGAATCACGGCACTGATCTTGGTGGAAGTGGTGTCATCCATCGTCATGTACATGCCTACTGTGCTGCCCGATTCCACTTGGACGCCTTTTACCGTCTCGGCAAGCTG
>CALGGN010000144.1 GCA_937915915.1 uncultured Selenomonas sp.
CTTCGCATTGCGTTCCTGAGAAAAGGGCGTAAAGATCTTCGGCAGAAATTCCGGCTCCATGCCGATACCCGTATCGCCCACAGCAATATGGCAGTTATAGCCGTCCCCGAACTCCCTCGGCCCCTCGATGGAAAGCGTAACGGTTCCATCCTTCGGCGTGAATTTCACCGCATTGGACAACAGATTCAAGATAATTTTCTGCATCTTGAGTCCGTCCAGAAAAACATGCTCAAATCCCATATTCTCCAGTTCCAAACGGAACTGCACCCCGTTCAGCTCTGCATTGGAACGAATGGGCGTCAGCACGCTTTCCAGCATTTCCTTGACATCCGTATCCTCCGGCTCCAGTTCCAGCTTTCCGTCCGAAATCTTGCTGAAGTCCAAGGTATCATTGATGAGCGACAGCATGAATTTCCCCGTGCTCTGTATCTTCGCGAGATATTCGGACTTCTTCTGCTCGCCCGGCGAATGGATCGCCATATCCGTAAAGCCCAGAATGCCATTGAGCGGCGTGCGCATATCATGGCTCACATTCGTCACGAAGGCCGCCCGTGCGGAGCTTTCCCGCTCCGCCGCAAGGAGCTTTTCATTCTGTTTCTTCGCAGTCACATCCGTGATAAAATGCGCGCAGGCAAGACGTCCGTACCAAGAAATCCCCTTCTTCTCGATATTGAGGTAGCTGTCGTTCTCCTTCACATGGCGCACCAGTTCCTGGCGGCTCCCAACCTTCAGGCTTTTCAGCTGGCAGTCCGCACAGACGTCGCAGTGCCCAAACATGTAGCCGTGGCAAGTTTTCCCCGCATAGTCTCCCTTTGTCAGGCTGCTCTGCACCGCCGCTCGGTTTGCATATAGGAGTTCCTCCGTCTCTGCATCGCAGACAAAGACCAGCGTATCCATTTCCTCCAAAAGCTCCAGCTGGGCATCCATCTGCTCCGACGCATCCGCAAAGGAAACGACCACGACGGGCCTGTCCCGCATCACCCCCACATGCCGTATGAGCATGCGCACCCAATGCGTTTCCCCCTGCTTATCCGCCACACGGCAGATGCACTCCGACTGGCGATGCGTTGGCAGACTGCAATCCGCAAGCGCTTTCTCCACACGGGCGCGATCCCCCGGCATGACGCCTGTCAAAGGCCCCTGCTCCGCAAATGACCGAAAATTTCCTTCCTCCAGACCGCCCACGGGCTCCAGCGTCCTGGTAGCAGCCAAAAACTGCATGTCCTGCTCTCGAACAAGATAGGCCACGCAATTTCCCGGCAGCAGTTCCATCATATCCCGCAACTTTTCATCCGTGAATTCCATCGCCATCCCCCCCAAGGTCTTGCACCATATCTTCGATACCTTTTATATTCTATCCATCTCCAAAACATTCCTGCTAAGAACCTGTGCTTAAAATCAAAAAGCAGCATCCCATGTCCCATTGCCACCATGGAATACTGCTTAAACAAAGTATTGCGAGAGAATGACAAACCACCTGCAACATCAACCCGGCGGCCACTGCATGGAGCGCCCGCCCAAAAGATGGAAATGCAGATGCTTGACCGTCTGCTGCCCGTCCTTGCCCGTATTCACCACAAGGCGGAAACCGCTTGCATCGACGCCAAGCTGCTTCGCGATTTCCGGCAGCACATCCACAAGGATATGCGCCGCCAAATCCTTATCCTCCTGCTGCAGTCCCAGCACGCTCTCCACATGTTTCTTCGGAATCACCAGCACATGCTCCGGCGCCTGCGGCTGCAGATCCCGGAACGCCACCACCTGCTCATCCTCATAAACAACGGTAGAAGGAATCTCCTTCTGTGCGATCTTGCAAAAAATACAATCTGACATCCCGAACCACTCCTTATACTCTACCTTACTCTCCCCGTCTCCCATGATAAAGGCACCATGGCTCTTCCGCCATATAGTCCCCTTCATGGTAATAGGCCGCCCTTGCCCTGCACCCTCCGCAGATGCGGTTGTACTCGCAGGTTCCGCAGCCGCCGCCATATTCCAATGTGCGAAGTTTCGCCAAGACCTCATTCTGTTTCCAGATCTCATCGAAGGGCGTCTTCCGCACATCCCCCAGCTCCATATTGAGATAAGCGCAGGGCTGCACCTTTCCGCGCGGGCTGATGATGCAGTAGGAAAGCCCCGCAAGGCAGCCCCGTCGGAACCTTGTCTTGACTCCCATCTGCGCCGCAATGCGCAAAAATTGGGGCGCACAGGTCGGCTTGAGCTCAATCTCCACTTCCTGCTGCTTCTTCATGATCCGCGTGAGCACATCCTCATAGGCTTCCGCGCGAAGGGACTCCTCCTCGATGGTTTTGGCGCGCCCTGTCGGCACCAGAAAAAAGAAATGATGAGCCTTGGCGCCGATCTCCACCGCAAAATCCGTCATGGCCTCCAGCTCGTGGCTGTTCCAGTCCATGACCGTCGTATGGATCTGGAAGGGCAAGCCTGCCTCCCGGCAGTTTTTCATGCCCTCCACCGCACCCTCCCATGCTTTGGGGAATGCGCGGAATTTGTTATGCTTCTCCTTGTCCAGAGAATCCAGAGAGATTCCCATGCCCTTTGCGCCCGCAGCCTTTAAATCCCTTGCCATTTGCGGCGTGATGAGCGTGCCGTTCGTGCCGAAAACCGGAATTAGACGCAGACTCGCCGCATGGGCGACCAGCTCCAGAATATCGGAGCGCATCAAGGGCTCGCCCCCCGAAAAAATCATGATTTTAAAGCCTGCCCGCGCGATCTGCTCCAAAAGCGTCTTCGCCTCCGAGGTCGAAAGCTCCTCCTCCGCCTTGCAGCCCGCATCGCGATAGCAGTGGGCGCAGTACATGTTGCAGGCATTCGTCGTGTTCCAGGAAACGATCATACCGCCGCCCTCCCTGCATGATCTGCAAGGCCGATCTCTTCATCCGTCAGATAGCAGGAAGGATCCGACTCCCAGAAATCCCCCGTGCGGGCTTCCGCACGCGTGCGGAAATTGCCGTTGCAGAAATCCAGGTACTTGCACGCCGCGCAGCGCCCCTTCAAAAGCCCTTTGCGGTCCTTGAGCCCCCGCATAATGGGATGCGTCGTGTCCATCCAGATATCCCCGAATTTCCGCTCCCGCACATTCCCAAAGGTATGGTGCTGCGTGAACTGGTCGGGATGCACATATCCCATCGGATCGACCTCGCCGAAGGCAATGCCCGATCGGTTCCCGCCGTTCATGGAAATGTATTTCCTGATCTGTGCCGCCGTTTCCTCCTGCCCGTCCGCCAAAGCCTTCAAGTACATATAAACGCCGTCGCAATGGTTGTCTACGGTCAAAATCTCCTTTTCCAGCCCCCGTTCCTCGAAATCCCTTGTACGGCGAATGATGATATCCATCGCATGGCGCGATTCCTCCGGTGTCACATCTTCGTCCATCATCTGGTTGCCGCGCCCCGAATAGACCAGATGATAGAAGCACACACGATTGATTCCCTTTTCTTCGATGAAATCAAAAATGCTTTCCAGCTCCCGTAGATTATGCTGGTTGATCGTAAAGCGAAGCCCCACGCGCTGCCCCACGGCAACACAGTTCTCAATGCCCTGCATCGCCTTTTCATAGGCACCCTCCACACCGCGGAACTTGTCATTGACATCCTTCAGCCCGTCAAGAGAGATTCCCACATAGCCGATGCCCAGATCCTTGACACGCTGTGCTGCCTCTCGCGTAATCAGCGTCCCGTTCGTGGAAAGCGTCGGCCGCACGCCCTTCTCTGCCGCATATGCCGCCAGCTCAAAAAAATCCGGACGAATCAGCGGCTCACCGCCCGAAAAGAGCAGTACGGGCACACGGAACTCCGCCAGATCATCAATAAATTTCTTTGCTTCCGCCGTTGTTAGCTCATCCTGATACTTTTTCGCGTCTGAATTCATATAGCAGTGGCGGCACTTCAGATTGCAGGTACGCGTGGAGTTCCAGACCACCACAGGCCCCATGCCGTCCGCCGCGCCGTTTTTCTGATGATGCGCGCTCTTTGTATATCTGAGGGTATCTCCAAAGTAATCTCTTGCAAATAAAAGCTTCGTGACACTGATCATTCGTTGTTTCTCGCTCCTAAAATCTCATTTTGTGGGATTCATGACGCCTGCTCTGCTTGGATTCCATCCAGCAGCAGCAACGTTTTCAGGCGCACATTCTCCTTGAAGGAAATCTTGAGCTTGCTGAAGGAGGCCGCCTGATAAATGGAATGGAACATCTCCGCAATCAGCTCTGCGGGCACATCCTTCCGAATCTCCCCATTCTCCTGCCCTTGCCGCAGGATGGTCTCAAAAACAGGCTTGAAGCCGGGGGTGATCTTCCTCATGCTGCGCTCCCCGCCCTCCGGCAATGCAGCGCGCTCCGAGCCGCTCAGGAAAAGCGGCAGGACGAAGCGATTCTCATCCAGAAATTCCGCCGTCACCATACAGCCCGTTTTCAAAAGCTCCCGTGCGCTGTAGTTTTTCTCCCGTCCTCGGTCCAATGCACGATCCACATTATGCACCAGCCTTTCCAGCAGGCAGATGAGAATCTCCTCCTTTGACTCAAAATAATTATAGAACGTACCGACGCCCAAATCAGCAGCGGTCATGATATTGGCAATCGAGGTCTCTCGAAAACCCCGACTGCCAAACTCTTGTACGGCTGCATCCAAAATGGCCTGCCGCGACTGAATCTTCTTGCGTTCCCGTCGCCCAAGCTGCTTCTCCATAAAAGGTCCTCCTTCGGAACATAAACCCAATCCACTCCTAGTCTTGCACACAGCTCTATTATAACGCGAAAAACGCCGCAAAGCTAGTCCCCTTGGAAGCCGTATTTTGCCAAGAAAAGTCCGTGTAAAGCGATATATCGCACAGAACTGTGCCATAGAAGACCGCATTGACAGAAAAATTTTCACAGGCTCCTGAAGACAGTGTGGGTGCCATAACGGAAGCCATGGTATCATATCAATCATTCGTCGATAACGGAAACGATAGCTCCGGCGAAAATAAAACCAAGGAAAAGGTTGACAATGAGAATGAATATCATTATAATATTTATTGATATTTATTCTCATTCATTATTCTCAGGAAGGAGATGTTTTCATGAGCGGTGCGGCGTCCTTTGAGTATCTTATGGGACTGCATGCGGCTCCCACGTTGGCAGGGCCAAAACCCGCCAGCCTCGTTTCTTTCAGGAAAAGCAGTTTTGAGGATTTTGATGCGCTTTTTGCGTCTTACCGGACTTGTTTTGACTGCAAAGGCATTTCCTGCCGCTTGGCGGAGGGAGAGAAATGCGTGCGGATCCTGTTTTATAGGGCTCGCGCATTGGAAGCGTTCCTTTCCTCGACGAAAGTGCGCACCCTTCTCGAGCGTTATGGATACAGCAAGCCAGCATCCCTGGAGGAAATGCTTTCCGAGCTGACGAGGCGCATGCAGAAAAGCGTGACGTTTCCCCATGAAGTCGGCTTGTTTCTCGGTTATCCGCCGGAGGACGTACAGGGCTTCATAGAAAACGGCGGGCGGCGCTTCGCTTACAGCGGGTACTGGAAGGTCTATGCCAACGAGGAAGAGACGCGCAGGCTGTTCGATTGTTATACGGACTGCACGCACAAGTTTTGCAGGAAATTGGAGGAAGGGAAACGCTTTTCGGAGATTTTGCAGGCCGGATAGGAAAAAATGGTATGGAGGTATTGTGATGAGCAAGATTGCAGTAATTTATTGGAGCGGCACAGGGAACACAGAAGCCATGGCGCAGGCCATTCGGGAAGGAGCAAAAGAAGCGGGAGCGGATGCGGAATTATTTGAGGTAGAATCGTTCCGGCCATCTGACATGCCGACGTACGATGGATTCCTGTTCGGCTGCCCTGCCATGGGGGATGAAGTTCTGGAGGAAAGTTCCTTTGAACCATTTTTTACCATGGCAGAGAAGAAATTGAAGGATGTTCCCGTCGCGCTTTTCGGCTCTTATGGATGGGGCGGCGGCGCATGGATGGAAGCTTGGGTCGAGCGCACCAAGGCGGCCGGGGCAAAACTGTTCGGCGATGGGCTCATCATAGAGAATGCGCCCACAGAGGAAGGTCTGGTAGATTGCAGGAAGCTGGGAATGGAGTTCGTGAAGTCTCTTTAACACAAAAGCAACTCGTCCCCAATCTACGCAGAGAGCGTAATCAAAACGGGCATCGCAGGAGGAAAGAACCTCCTGCGAT
>CALGGN010000145.1 GCA_937915915.1 uncultured Selenomonas sp.
GGCATGGTGCGTCCGGTGAAATTCTATGAAAACGATAAGATGCAGCAGATGATTGATACCCACCAGCTGGATGAATCGGAGTTTGTCAAGAGCCGTATCGGCATTGGCAATGTTTGTGAAGCGGCAGCGTATTGCTCTGTTGCGGCTCGCGGGGGCAGAATTGCTCTCAGAAAAACGAATTTTGAAAAAGTGACGGTGGCTTTAATATGGGAAAAATAACGGTAGTGGGCATTGGCCCCGGAAGCCTTTTGGACATGACGCCACGGGCACGTCAGGCCATTGAAAATGCGGAGGTCATTGCCGGTTACAATACTTACATTAAGCTGATTGAAACGCTTTTGGGCGAGAAAAAGGTTATCGGCACAGCCATGATGCAGGAGATTGACCGCTGTAAAATGGCTGTGGCTGAAGCGGTAAGCGGCCACGATACGGTGGTGGTATCCAGCGGCGATTCGGGCGTTTACGGCATGGCAGGGCTGGTTCTGGAGCTTTTGCTGCAGCAGCCGAAAGTGGAGCGTCCGGAATTCGATGTGATTGCCGGGATTTCGGCGGTGAATGCGGCGGCAGCGGTGCTGGGAGCGCCCCTCATGCATGACTTTGCGGTAATCAGCCTCAGCAATCTTCTGACTTCATGGGAGCTGATCAGGAAGCGCGTGGAGATGGCGGCGGCAGGAGATTTCGTGATTGCGCTCTACAATCCGAAGAGCCACAAGCGGGTGCAGAATATCGAGGAAGTGCGGGAGATCGCGCTGAAATATCGCAAGCCTTCGACTCCCGTAGGCATCGTGACGGGAGCAAGCCGTGACGCAGAGACGAAAGTCATTTCGACCTTGCAGGATTTCACGAAAGAGGAAATCAACATGTTTTCCCTTGTCATCATCGGCAACAGCCGTACCTATGTGCGGGAGGGCTATATGATCACGCCCAGGGGATATGAAAATAAGGAAGAAGGCCTATGATTTTCGTTGCAGCCGGTACCCAGGACGGCAGAGAGCTGGTGAAGGCGCTTCTGGATGCGGGCCATGCTGTTGTGGCATCTGTTGTGAGCAGGTATGGCGCGGAGCTTTTGGAGCAGTATGGGGATGGCAGGCTTGTCGTCAATGACAAACCTTTGGATGAGGACGCCATGATGGAACTTTCCCGTCATCAACACATCCGGCTCATGGTGGACGCCAGCCATCCCTATGCGGAGAATGTTTCGCGGAACGCCATGGCGGCATGCAGACGCGCGGGCATCCCGTACCTGCGCTATGAGCGTCCGAATACGCCGATCCATTATGAAAAGGTCTATCGGGTACAGGGCTATGAGGAAGCGGCAAGGCAGGCGGCGGCGCTTGGGAAGCATGTGTTCCTGACAACGGGGAGCAGGAATCTCAAGGCATTCACGGAGTCGCCTTACTTGAAGGACTGCGTTCTGACCGCAAGGGTGCTGCCGAGCGCCGAGGTGCTTGCGGAGTGCGCCGGGCTGGGGCTTTCCCCGAAGCAGATCGTGGCAATGCAGGGACCCTTTTCCCGGAAGCTCAATGAGGAGCTGTTCAGGCAATATGAGGCGGAGGTCATTGTGACGAAGAATGGCGGGCAGATCGGCGGCGCGGATACGAAGTTTGAGGCGGCGGAAGCCTTGGGTCTGCCGGTGGTGTTGATTGAAAGACCTGTCATCGAGTATCCGGCTGTGGCAGGGACGTTTGAAGAAGTGCTGGCGTATGCTATGAAATAAGGGCGTTGGAGGTTTATGATGGATTTTATCAGGAAGCCGATGGAGATAGAGAACCGGAGCATGGAGATCATTGCGCCGCATTTGGCGGGGATGGGGCTTACGGAGGAGGAGACGAAGGTTTACTCCCGCATCATCCATGCTGCGGGGGATGTGGAGTATGCACCGCTGATCCGCATGCATCCGGAGGCAATCGCGAGGGCGCAGGAGGCTTTGAAGGCGGGCTGCAATATCTATACGGACGTGGAAATGGTGCGGACGGGCATCAATAAGCGGAAGCTTGCTGCCTTTGGGGGTGAGGTGTTCTGCTGCGTGGCCGACCCTGAGATTCGTGAGTTTGCGGAGCAGGAGGGCATTACGCGCTCCATGGCCGCGATGCGCAGGTTCGGGAAGAAGCTGGATGGCTCGATCGTGGCCATCGGGAATGCGCCGACTGCCCTGTTTGAGGTGTTGCGGCTCATGCGCGAGGAAGCAGTCCGTCCGGCAGTGATCGTGGGGATTCCGGTGGGATTCGTGGGTGCAGCGGATTCCAAACGGGAGCTGGCGGAGCAGGAAATCGTCCCCTTTGTGACAGTCGAGGGGACGAAGGGAGGAAGCCCGATTGCGGCGGCTGTGGTGAATGCTGTCATGTATCTGATCGATAACAGCAGGTGAGACGATGGAAATCAGAATCCCGCGGGTGGTGATCGCGGCGACCCAGAGCGGGTCGGGGAAGACGACTCTGGTGACGGGGATTTTGGCGGCGCTTCGGGAGCGCGGCCTTCGGGTGCAGGCCTATAAGATTGGCCCGGATTATATCGATCCGGGCTATCATGCGCTTGCGAGCGGCCGGCCTGCACATAATCTGGATACATGGCTGGTGCCGGAGGAACGATTGCGGGAAATCTTCGTGCGCACGGCGCGGGACGCGGACATTGCGGTGATCGAGGGCGTCATGGGACTCTATGACGGCGGGCGCAAGGGCGTGAGCTCCACGGCGCAGGTGGCGAAACTTCTGGATGCGCCTGTGCTGCTGACCATTGACGCGAAATCCATGGGGGCTTCCGCAGCGGCAATGGCGCTTGGTTTCCGTGAGTATGACAGGGATCTGCGGCTGGCAGGTGTTTTGCTGAATCGCTTGGGCTCCGCCACCCATGAGAAAATGATCGCGGAGGCTCTGTCCGCCTTGGATATAGCGGTTTACGGGGCTGTGCGGAGAGATGAGGGGCTTCAGATGCCGGAACGGCACTTGGGGCTTTTGCCAACGACGGAGAACGAGGAGCGGGGCATCGTCACAAAAATTGCAAAGGCGGTTGCCGCGCAGGTGGATCTGGACGGCATCCTGAATCTGGCGAAGAACGCCGCGCACTTGGACTTCACAGGGGGTCAGGGCAGGGAGGCTGCTGCGGGGAAGAGCAGCTGCAGAATCGCCGTGGCGCGGGACGAAGCATTTTCCTTTTACTATCCGGAAAGCCTGCAGGTCTTGGAACAATGCGGCGCGGAAATCGTGACCTTCAGCCCCTTGCGGGATGAGGAACTTCCAAAGGCGGAGGGACTGATTCTGGGCGGCGGGTTTCCCGAGATGTTCGCGGAAAGGCTTAGCAGGAATGCTTTCATGCGTGCGTCCATTCGGGAGGCAGCGGAGCAGGGCATGCCCATGTACGCGGAATGCGGCGGATTCATGTATCTGATGCGGGAGCTTGTGGATTTTGAAGGGAAGCGCTATCCCATGGCAGGTGTTTTCCCCGCCTGCGCGCAGATGCAGAAAAAGCTTCAGATGGTCGGCTATGTGGAGGCGGAGCTTTTGCAGGATACGGTGCTTGGCAGCAGGGGGACGAGATTCCGCGGGCATGAGTTCCACTTCTCCACGGAGCAGGCGGATGATGCGTCCGTGGAGGCAAGGGCCTTTGCATTCACGCGCATGCGGAATCATGCGCGCTATGCTGCCGGATATGCGGCAAAAAATGTGCTGGGTTCCTATCTGCATCTGCACTTTGCGGGATGCCCGAAGGCAGCGAAGCATTTTGTGGAAATGTGTAGAGGCAAGGCCTGCTTGAAACCGATGGATGAGTCGTGGTAGAATAAGGGGCAATGTTTGTACGCGAGGGTATTTTGGAGGCAGTTGGTTTGGGGAAGATTGTTTTGGTGACGGGCGGGGCGCGGAGCGGGAAGAGCAGGTTTGCGGAGAGCTACGCGGCGAAGCATGGGAAGCATGTGGCCTATATCGCGACGGCAGAGGTCTTGATCCACGGATTGGAGCGCGGCGACCTCGACGACGCGGCAATTACGATTCCTGCTGGCGAACTCACGATTAACGATAATACTCTTGCACTTGCGGGCGACGACGAAGCGGTTGTGACCGGCTCCAGCATTACCGGACTTGCGGATAACGCGAGCCTGACGGTAGGCGCGGCGGGTACTTACACCTTCGCTTCCGACGACGATACGCAGACCATGAAAGTTGATATTGGCGATGTGATTCTCGTTGACAAAGATGGCGCGATTTCCGTGTACGACCCGAGCGACTTCAACCTCAACGGCGAATCCACCACCGATCAGATTATTAGACAGCTTACCAATAATCCTTCTGGACCTATCGACCGCGACTACAGCAACGACAGCGCCACGCCGCTTGAAGAATACGATTCCGCGACCGCCGACGGCAACCTGGTGTACGACCTCGACGACGGCGAAGATGCAGACTTCAGCAGCGACACCGGCAAGAAGAAAGTTACGCTCGAAGGCGGCGAACAGACGCTTACGTTCAACGACGAAGGCGGCAACATTGCGGTAGATCGGAAGAGCGTCGTGTAGGGAAAGAG
>CALGGN010000146.1 GCA_937915915.1 uncultured Selenomonas sp.
CAGGGCAAAGGCATGATTGATGGCGCTTGTCCGGGTATTGCGGAGCCTTGCAAAAGTGAAATAATAGCCCTTTGAAAGCCCCGGCGCCTGCAGCTCGTAGGGCTCGTCAAACTCGTCCCAGAGCGTAAGAAGCCGTTCATAATCGGCCCGCGGCATGCCGGCATCCATATCATCGTCCCAGGGGATAAAGCCCCTGTGCCTTGCCGCGCCGAGCATGGAACCGCCTATCATGAACCATTTCAGACCGTGCGCCGCGCAGAAGCGGTCGAATTCCATGGCAAGATCCAGAAGGACCAGCCAGATCTTCTTCCTTCTTGTATCGCAGTAAAACCCGCAGCGCGTCTCTTCCTTCAGGAAATCCGCCGGGAATGCGGGACGTTCCAATAAGATCCGTTCAACTTCGGTCATCATCTTCTCCTTCTCCGGTCTTTCAAAAGACCGCTCCTGCTTTTCATTTTACGCCATGCGGCGGGGCTTGTAAAGTCCGGCCTTCGGGTGTATACTCAAATCAGCTTTTTTATGACAGGAGCGACTCATGGAACATATCTTTTATTTCAACTGGGAACCGCAGCTGATGATGTGGCTGCAGCAGGTGCTGGGAAGCGCCGGTGCCTTTATCGCGTCCTATATCTCCGCCCTCGGCGAGGAGACCGTCATGGTCGGCATCATGGGCTTTGTCTACTGGTGCATCGACAAGCAGTGGGGCCTGTACCTGGGCATCAATCTGACGGCCGCGTGTACCTGGAATCCCATGATCAAGAACGTTGTGCTGCGCCCGCGCCCTTATATGGTGCATGAAGGCGTCAAATGTCTGAAGCCCGTACATTCCGGAGACATCATGGATCCGCTCATCCAGGGCTATTCCTTCCCGAGCGGGCATTCCTCAAACGCCGTCACGGTCTACGGCTCCCTGGCGGCCTACAGGAAAAAGACCGTACTGACCGTCATTGCCGTCGTCATTCCGCTGTTTGTGGGCATCTCCCGCTTCGTACTGGGCGTGCACTATCCGACGGACGTCTTTGCGGGCTGGCTGCTCGGCCTTGTCTGCGTTTTCCTTCTCAGCTGGCTGCAGAAGGTCATCAGGCAGGACTTTGACGCCCCATGCGGCTGGTAGAACGGATAGAAGAGGAAGGGGGAATCGTAATTCTGCGCCCAGGTATAGGTCAGTCCGTTCAGCGCAGCGGTCAGGTATGTCCGCTCATCGAACCGGTAGCTGCGGGTGGAGCCGATGTCCACCTCCTGGATCAGGTAGAAATTGCTGCCCTGCTCCGCCAGAAGGCTGCCGATACGCTTCAGATTGGCGTCCAGCCTTTCCTTGGACCAGGCCCAGGACTCGTGTCCGCCGTCCATAAAGAAGCCGTAATCGTCCTCATAGGCGCTGCCGTAGTCGGCACCATCGTTGAATCCGTCCTCGTAACCGTCCTCATAACCGAGTTCGTAGTACTTGCTGAGGCTTATGGATTTCTTGCGCGTGGTTTTCTTCTTGCGAGATGATCTCTTTTTGCGCGTTTTCTTCTTGCTTTTAACCTTGGTGGCTGCAGCAATGGCTGTTGACATTGGTCGTAAAGCAACAGACTCAGGAAGCACCGCCGATGATGTCAAGGCGGTGACCAGGCTTAATATGGTGACAAAAACAAAATGTTTCAATATGATTCAGGTGGCTCTGTGTCCTACTGACGCTTTACCCTTTTAGGGACGCGTTTCGAGACGTCGATGGCGCCGGTGGGGCACACGAGGCGGCACAGGTGGCAGCCGACGCACTTGCTGCCCACGAGGTGGGGCTTGCGGTCGTCGCCGAAGGTGATGGCCTGGTGGCCGCCGTCCATACATGAAACGTAGCACCTGCCGCAGCCGATGCACTTCTCGCTGTCGAAGATGGGGAAGACGACGGTGCCGCGGTCCAGGTCGCTGGGCTTGACAAAGTTGGGAAGCTGCGCGCCCACCAGTGTCGACAGTTTGGTGATGCCACGGCTTGCCATGTAGTGCTGGAGTCCCAGCTTCAGGTCGTCGATAATGCGGTAGCCATATTGCATGACGGCGGTGCACACCTGCAGGTTGCTGCATCCCAACTGGATGAACTCGATGGCGTCGCGCCAGGTCTCGATGCCGCCGATGCCGCTCAGCTTCACATTCTTCATGACGGGATTCTGCGACATCTCGAGGATGAAGCGCAGGGCGATGGGCTTGACGGCACGGCCAGACAGTCCTGAGACGGTCCACTGGCCTGATACCCCGGCACGCTCGTCCATGGTCACGCTCTTGATGGTGTTGATGGCACTGATGGCATCGGCACCGGCGAAGTAAGCTCCCATGGCGGGGTTGCTCATCAGGGTGATGTTGGGCGTCATCTTGGGGATGACGGGAATGGACACCGAGTGCTTGACATAGGCGGTATAGAAGGTCACCAGCTCCGGGTCTTGCCCCACGTCACTACCCATGCCTGCAAGTCGCATCTGCGGGCAGGAGAAATTCAGTTCCACAGCATCGACACCGGCAGCCTCGGCCATCTTGGCAAGCTCAATCCACTGCTCCTCGGTCGAACCCATGATGGAGGCCACGACGATTTTGTTGGGATAGTTCTGTTTGAGGCGGTGCAGGATGTCAAAATCGACTTCGGCGGGATTCTCGCTCAACTGCTCCATGTTGCGCAAGGCGGTGAAATCTCCTTTGTCGCCCTCGCGGTGCAACACGTCAAACCTTGGCGACACCTCGTTGATGTCATCCATGCAGATGGTCTTATAGAAAACGCCTGCCCACCCGGCCTCAAAGGCGCGGGCCACCATCTCATAGTTGGTGCAGATCGATGAGGACGCCAGGAAGAAGGG
>CALGGN010000147.1 GCA_937915915.1 uncultured Selenomonas sp.
CCTGTAGTGGCGACCTGCGATGTGCATTTCCTCAATCCGGAGGACGAGATCTACCGCCGTATCATCATGGCGGGCAAGGGCTTCTCGGATGCCGATAAACAGGCGCCGCTCTATCTGCACACGACAGATGAGATGCTGGAGGAGTTTTCTTACCTCGGCAGGCAGAAGGCCGAGGAGATAGTAGTCACAAATACAAATATGATAGCGGATATGATCGAACCGATCGAGCCGGTCCGTCCGGACAAATGTCCTCCCGTCATAGATAATTCAGACGGATTGCTGCGCGAGATCTGCGAGAGAAAAGCGCATGAGATGTACGGCGAGGAGCTTCCCGCGGTGGTATCCGAACGGCTCGAGAGGGAGCTTAACTCTATAATATCAAACGGATACGCGGTCATGTACATAATCGCCCAAAAGCTTGTGTGGAAGTCTGTGGAGGACGGTTACCTTGTGGGTTCACGTGGATCGGTAGGATCATCGTTTGCCGCCACCATGGCGGGAATCACGGAGGTCAATCCCTTAAGCCCGCATTATCGCTGCCCGAAGTGCCGGCACAGCATCTGGGACAACGAGGAGACCCGCGCTCACGCGGGCGGCGCCGGGGTCGATATGAAGGACATGGACTGCCCTGTCTGCGGTGCAAAAATGATCAAGGACGGCTTTGATATCCCGTTTGAGACCTTCCTGGGCTTCAAGGGCGACAAGGTACCGGATATCGACCTGAATTTCTCGGGGACCTATCAGCCGGTGGCCCACAAATATACGGAGATTCTTTTCGGCAAGGACAATGTCTATCGTGCGGGAACCATTGCGACGGTAGCGGACAAGACGGCCTTTGGTTTTGTGCTGAAATACTACGAGGAAAAGGGCAAAAAAAAGCATCGTGCTTTCATCGCCCATATCGCGCAAGGCTGCATGGGGACGAAGCGCACGACGGGACAGCATCCTGCGGGCATCATGGTTGTGCCGCGCAATATGGATGTGCATTTCTTCACGCCGATCCAGCGCCCCGCGGATGACAAGAACACGACCACCATCACAACGCATTTCGACTATCATTCCATCAGCAGCCGTTTGGTCAAGCTGGACATTCTGGGGCACGATGATCCGACGGTCATCAAGATGCTGGAGGATCTCACCCATCGCGACCCGAAGACCATTCCGCTGGATGACAAGGCAACGCTGTCCATTTTTTCCTGCACGGACGCACTGGGTGTCACGCCGGAGGAACTGGGCGCGAATTCCGGCACTTTTGGCATACCGGAGTTCCGTACGAGCTTCACGCGGCAGATGATTGACGACACGCATCCGGACTGTTTCAGCGATCTGGTGCGCATCTCAGGTTTTTCCCACGGTACGGATGTCTGGCTCGGCAATGCGCAGGACCTGATCCGCGCAGGCACCTGCACGCTGCATGATGCGATTTCCGCCCGCGATGACATCATGATGTACCTGATCCACAACGGCATCGACCCGCTGCTTTCTTTCAAGACAATGGAGGCCGTGCGAAAAGGCAAGGGAATCAAGCCCGAAGTGGTGGAGATCCTGCGGCAGGGCAAGGTGCCGGAGTGGTACATCGAGTCCTGCCAGAAAATCAAATACCTTTTCCCAAGGGCGCACGCGACGGCCTATGTCATGATGGCATACCGCATTGCATTCTGCAAGGTCCACTATCCGCTGGCATACTATGCGGCCTATTTCTCGATCCGTGCTGCGGAATTCGACGCGGATGTGGTGGCACGCGGGAAGGATTTTGTCGGAGAGCAGATTCGTCTCTTGGAGGAGAAAGCGAAGGAAAAGAAGCTGGAAGGCAAGGAAAGCGCGACGCTGATCGTGCTGCAGCTCGCATGGGAGATGTATCTCAGGGGCTTCAGCGTGGAATATGTGGATCTCTATCGCTCGGATGCGGAGAAATTCATCATCCTGGAAAACTCCCTGCTGCCGCCCTTTGCGTCCCTTGACGGTATCGGCGTCTCAGCGGCAAACGGAATCGTAGAGGCCCGCAAGGCAGGCGATTTCACGTCAGTCGATGATTTGCGGAAACGCTCCGGTATTTCCAAGACCAATGTGGAGATCCTGCGCCATCATGGCTGTCTGGACGGCATGAGCGAAAGCGATCAGCTGGAGCTTTTCAGCATGTGAAAGTTCTTAGGGAAACGTTGATTTCATCCGTGTTTCCCTAAATGAAGTACATCAGATTATCCGGCGAGGTCTCCTCGGCGACAGCCGACAAAATATCGTCCAAGGTCACAGCTGCCAAGGATTTTTTGATATTTTCCTCCAATGGGGCATATACCCGCGCTTCGATAGCACGATCCAGCGCGGGCACTTTTCCTTCCGTGATGGGCATGGTTTTTTCCGTGAGAAACAGCTCAATGGAGGAAAGAATGTCGTAGACGGATATCTCGGAGGGTTTCTTGGCAAGCCGATAGCCGCCCTGGGAGCCTTTGATGGAAACGACCAGATGGGAGCGCTTCAGGATGGAGAAGACTTGCTCCAGATAGATTTTGGATATGTCGAATTTGTTCGATATACTGAGAATCGTAACGGGCGC
>CALGGN010000148.1 GCA_937915915.1 uncultured Selenomonas sp.
GTTGGAAGCCTCCAGAGCTTTCTGGGCATCCGTCATGCTCTGCTTGTCGATGGTCATGGTCTGCTTCGCCACTTCTGCCGTACCTTTGGCTGTCTCATGGAGAGCCTTCTGCCGGTTCTGTTCCTGCAAAGTCATATCCACCACAGTGATATTCCCGTTGATGACATCCTCGATGTTCCCCATGCGCTCGTCCCAGACAGCTTCCACGGACTTGTCCTTGTCTCCCAAGATACCCGGCGGGAGGACGGCATCCCCGGCAAGAATGGCCTGTTCCCTTTGGGTGTTCCGTCCCAGAAGGTCGGCCAATTTGTTTACATCCAGCTTCTTCATGTTGAGGATTTGCAGGGCGAGCTGCTTCTGCTCCTCCGTCAAGATGTTTGCCGTCTGGATCGCCGTCTTGATAGCTTCCTCGATATTCTTCTGGTCAATGACCGCAATAGCGGCCTCCGAGCGGTGACTGACCGTGAGCATTCCCACCGTACCGGCGGTGATACCTACCACGACACCCGTGGCAATGGCAGTTTTCCGAATCCATGACATATTGCTCTCCTCCATTCGATAAAATATCTTTGTTCATTCGCCTATCTTTCCATGACGCAGTTCCCTGTCATAATCCCTGCCGGAAACCAGCCGCTTGCGTCCCACATCAAACTCCGATGCAAAAAGATTTTTTCTGGTCTCGCATTCCTCCGTCTGAATGTCCATCAGCCCCAGCAGGGCATGTATCAGGTCATCCGTCATAAAGGGACGGGAGACTGCGCCTTGGATAGCACTCCATTTTTCCGGGTGATTCTGCCGGAAGGTATCGGAAGCCCACACCACCATGGGGATTTCATAGAGATACCGGTTCGGTGCGCCGTAGGCATGGCCGACAAGGGCAGATCCTTCATCGTGGACATTTTCCCCGTGGTCGGAAATATAAATCACCACAGCGTCCCTGTCCCGGAAACGGTCGATCATACCGGACACGATGAAATCGTTATATAAAACGGCATTGGCATAGGCGGCCATATCCTCTTTCCAATCGGAAGGCAAATCACCATCCACGTCCTGCGCCGTGAATCGCTTAAAATTTTCGGGATAGCGAAGTTCATAGAGAACATGGCAACCCATCAGGTGCAGGACGAAAAAGTTCTTGTCGCTGCTATCCACGGCAAGAGCATCGTCCAGCAAAGGAAGAAGCGCCTCATCCGGCAAGCCAAAATCGTCCTGGGATGCCCGGTGCTGGGTGAAAGCCCTGTCATTGGCACGGTTGGCAAGAAGCGCCCCCGTATTTCCCCATACGCCGAAACTGTCCTGATTGGAGAGCCACCATGTTTTGTACCCAGACACCCGCAGCACATCCAAAAGATTGTTGCATTGATACCACGCCCTGCCGGACTCTGCGTCATGGAAGGTGAAAATCTCCCGCAGGGACAGTACCGTGCCTTGCTTGGCACTGATAACATCCCGAAAAACCGCCAGTTCTCCCTTCTCTGTCAACGTGTCCAAATGCGGCGTGTTGGGCAGGGGATAGCCATAAAGGTGCATGAGATCTCTCTGGGTGGATTCCCCCAGAATCAGCACCACGTAGGGAATCTTGCTTTCGTTCCGTAGCAGATGGACTTCGCCGGACAAATTCTGCCGTATTTCCTCATAATGCCCCATATCCTCCCAAGTCCTGATGGAAGCGGAAGCGATTTGCGTGATAGGCAAATCAAAGGGTGCCTCCCCGCCGATGGGACGGATATAGAGAACTGCCAGAAAAATCCCAATCACCTCCGGCTGAATGAGGACAAGCATCTTGCGGGAAAGCCGTCTGCGCCGCTTTTGCCATAGTTTATGCAGTCGGTAGGCAGTCGTGCTCAATATCAGGAGCAACCCCAACAGCGTCAGCACAGAATGCCGGACAGAGCGAAGATATTCCTCCGCTTCGGCGGGATTGGTTTCCAGTATGACAGTCATCAAGCCCTCACCGAACAGCGTCCCATATTGCCAAATAGCGAAAATTTCCAGTGTGAACAGAATAGCCGAGACCAGCAAAGAAGAAGCAAAGAGCCTCTGCCGCCATGCCTTCCACGGCAGGGCTTCTGTCATGGCCATAAAGTAAAAACATCCGGCAATTACCAGAAAGGAATCCAAGACCATCACACCGATATGCGTCCAAAGATACCGGTGATAGCTCCCCCAGAGCAGAACCGGCCATTGGAGAAGTATCAGAAGAATGATTGGAATGAAGTTTTTAGTCCATGCCCGGTGACAATGTGCCATAAGGCAGAGTCGTTTCCGATGAAACCTGCTCGGACTATGACGAGTCACCTCGCCACCTCGTTCTGCTTGGCTATATGCGCCATAAATTTTCTTGTCACATATTTCTCCACGTTCTTTTCCACGGTCTCCAGAATCTGCTTTGCCAATGCGTCCTCCTCGCCGGGATAGGTAGTGAGAGGCGAACAGTCACGAAAGACACGGAAAATGGCACCCTTGCTGTACTTTTTCTCCAAAAGCATCATGGCCGCCGCCTCCATGGTTGGCTCATCCCGATGGAGGTAGATTGACTGATCGGTCATCCAATCCATGGCTACGGCGTGGGACTTGGCGTAGAAATCATCATAGGCATTTCTCGTTTTGGGATTGCTGTAGGAAAGGATTTTCTCCCGCCGTTCCTCGGCAATGTATTCCTCGATAGAGTCCTTCAGTTCCGGAATTTTCTCTTTGGCAAAGGCCAGCGCCTCATCAAAACGATTCGTGGCAAATAGGGGCTGCACGCCTTCATATCCCGCCTCTAAGAGTTCCTCCCGGCAAACATCCACCCGATAGCGTTTGCCGTCCATCACACGTCGGGCAGGGTCTGCATAGTCCTGCCGTATCACAAGGACAGCCTCCTTATCCATAATGGTGGGACAGGAAACCCAATCATTGGCAAAGGAAATGTCCTCAAAACCATCGGGAACATAAAACTTGCCATCATAGGCAGGAAATGCCGTGCCGCATAATCCTTCCTTGGCTTTATCGGGATATTCGATTTTCGTTTCTGCTTCATCAAGTGTTGCCATCGTCCTGTCCCTCGCTTTCTATCTGTGTCTGCTCCAAACGCTCCACCCGCTCCCGTAAATCCACGATGATGTTCTCATCCCGATTCAGGCGGTAGGCTATGGCAAACATGACCAGCACCAAAAAGGCTGTTATCAAAAGAACCGCTTCCTTTCTGTTTCCACTTCCACCCTTGCGGGATGTGAGCCTCTAAGGGCTAAAGCCCTAAGAGGCTCATCAGGCAAAGACACATTCCGATACTCCAGCCAGTGCCGGTTGAACTCATCCTGCCCGTATTCTGCCAGAATATCGCTTGCTTTGCGGTTATCCGCTTTGTTCACCGCCACATAGGCCAAGGACAAAGGACAATGCTCCAAGGCAAGATCGTAGAGACGGCAGCCCAAGGGCGAAACGTAGTAATACTGTTTTTTCCTCACGGCTCCGGCGATAATCTCTACTTGCCGCTGATTCAAGCCGAACATGAAATACTTTTCCTTGAGGGAATCCTCCAAGGCCTTATCATTGGGCAGGAAGATCTGGCTGGGGCAGGATTCCAGCACCGTGGAAAATATCGGGCTTTCCACGATGTCCGTCAGGGACTGGGTGGCGAACACCACCGAGGCAT
>CALGGN010000149.1 GCA_937915915.1 uncultured Selenomonas sp.
CGCGTAACCAGGGTATCAAACACATCAAAGGACATGACATCATCTTCATGGTAGAGAATCCTCTTTTTCAGTTCCTCCCGAATGCGAGTGGAACTGGTGCTCTCCGTATAGGGAAAGAACTCCACCTCAGAGCCGCGCTCATGAAGCGCATTTATCAAAGGCTCCCAATTCCCATGGTCATCCCCGCAGAAATGGCAGTCATAGTGGTGCTCCTCCCAGATCTTCACCTTATCATCCGAGCCTACATCCACCTTGATAACCTCATCCACATAACGGCAAGCCGCCACCAGAGCCGCCCGCTCCTCATAAGGCACGTAAGGCCTTGCCCCCTTGTAGACTTCATTCAGCTCATCGGACACCACGCCTGCAATCAGATAACGGCATTGCTCCTTCGCACGCCTGAAAAGGTTCAGATGCCCTGCGTGGAAAAGGTCAAAGGTGCCTTGGACATAGCCAACATTATAATATTCGCGTCTGCCCTTCTCCCTGATGGATGTGGGTTCGCGGAATAAATTAGCCAAGGACTCGGCATAAATAAAATAATTCTTTATGCCCATCTGGCGCAACTGAGCGCCAATTTCCCTATAATAAATATTACAGATAATCAGATGTAATTTATCACGAGGAATGTCCAGTAACGCCTGTGGCGCCCTGATCTCACGCCCATGAAACAGCATTCCCCATTTACTCTTGTCATTGTCCACATAAAAGTCAGGCCGGAACCTTCCCTGCGTACGTCGTTCATAATCCGTAATCATATTGCCCGTGCCGAAAAGCACGATCGTCTTGTCTTCAACATCCTTGAACACATCATTGAAGCGATGCTTCCAAACGGAATAGCTCTCGTCCCAGGACCAAAAAGCTATATGATGCGGTTTTCTTTGTGCCTGGGGCAGCAGTAACATAAAAGAGGGATCGTACACAGTTGCCAATACCTGCGTATAGCCTATCGGCGCAGGTACCTTTCGCCCTGAAAAATCTAACGTAACCGTTTGAGCAAAGTCTGAGGCTGCCAAGGTCAGGAAATCATTCTCATCATCCTTGGAAGTAAAAATTGCCAGCGTCCCCGTATCTTCCTGCTCATGGCTCCTGCATGCCTCCAGCAGCATAGTCTCCAGTTCTTCAAAGGAATACTGGGGCGCTGCCACTTGCAGGCTCAGCCACTTCTGCATAGGCATGCCTGCGGCCCCCAAACCGCCTACCGCTCCCTCAATGCTATAATACTTTGCCCAAAGCAGGTTCTGGAAACGCCTAATATCCTGCCACTGCACCTGACGTTCCGGCCCATCCTTAGCGCAGACATCCAGCGGCAATATCTCCAAGCCAATTCCTTGGTGAAAGTCCTTATCCCAATCCAGTGGCTCGATGAAGGCTGTATCATCCCGGCGTAATTTCATCATCCCGCGATGCCAGAAAGCCGGTTCTGAAAGGGAACTTTGCAGAAAATACGGTGACTGGAACTCCTGCCACAAGCTTTTCAAGCGCTCAAAGTCAGGCCGCAGCATCAGTATGTCAATATCATCATCCCAAGGCACAAAGCCGTGATGTCGCACGGCGCCCAGAAGTGTGCCAAAGCCCATGAAATACTGCAGCTCGTGCTTCGCGCAGAATGCCTGAAATACATCCAGCAATTCAAGCTGTACCTGCCAAATCTCCTGCAGTTCCCAAGGCACCGATGTCCCGCCTATGACGGCGTCTCGTTTATCCACTGAGCAGCTCCTCCTCCATCTGTGATATATAGTCAAAATACCCTGTAATTAAGGAAGCCCATCTTGAGCATCTGCGCCTCAATATCATCATAATCCTTAACACAGATAATGATATGTGTCTGGCTAGGCACAAGCTCAGTAAGTTTGCTCGGAGGAAAGATTTCCTTATCGCAAACTATACTCCCCCATTTCTCTGGGTTGTTATCAATCAGTAAATCAGGGCTGAACCTTCTGCCGTATTGCCGCATATATTGTATGAATCTGGCACCACTTCCCATGATTACCAAGGTCTTATTTGCGCAGCCTGCAAAAAGATAGCACTCTCGTCTGGCTTCTTTCTGCATACGCTTCTGTTCTATCAACGAACCATCATCATGTGGCAGATGCCACACAATATACGTCCGTTGGTTAAACATTCCTGCGAGAAATACATTGTATTCTTCATTTTCTAGGAATTCCAATATCCCCTCCATCCCAAACTCAGAAAAAGTAGCCTCTTTCTTAATAAAATCTTCTATTTCCGGATATGCATAATAAAGGTTAATAATTTCTCTATACATTATGTACTTTGCAGGAAACGCCTCACGCATGTATTCTTGATCAAAGAACAAGAACTCCCCGTTCCAAAAGCAGTTCAAATCGATCAATTCAATATATGCATGTTTAAGCACCGGACCCCAATCTGCCTCTGGCTTTATCATACATAGATGGCTTTTTTCTTTATCTATAATCTCTGATGAATGGCATATAAAAGTATAAAGGTCTCGCAACTTTTGCAAAAATGCCGACCTGTCATTTACTGCCAAATCCCTTAGATATTGACCAAGTCTCCGATGCCTGATGCGGGGCATAACCAGGCAATCATCATGGAGCCGCATATTTACTACAGGTATGCCATGGGAACATAACTCTTCCCTGTATTTCATCATATTTTCAATATGTTTTATCCCGGCTTTATGAATTGGCCTTTTTTCTACCTGCTTGTCAAACACCATAGTGACCATAGCAAGTTCCCTCGGCCTGTCGGCTGATATTTTAGCATATTCCAGCCCATACAGACCAGCATCCGCAAATGTTACCTCTACCATATAAGCATCGACGATATTTCTGAACCAGCCTTCCCTTATAGATGCGTCATATAGTGAACGGACATCGTTTAACAGCAGATTCTTGCCTCGTCTATAGAATTCAATTTCCCTAAGCATAGCCTCCGTTGGCAGGTACGCATCCGAAAAGATACACCGTGGCTTATCCCTATCTCCCATGGGGTAATAAAGTTTGTATTTTACATTTGGTATAGCCGTCAATGCCAAAAGCAACTCCGACCTGGAGACTCCCTTCCCTTTATTCAATTCACAAAATTCAGGAATTGCAAAATCCCTAGGTTCTCCACACAAATACCTGGCAGAATATTTATTTGCAATATTCAGCAGTATATGTCCTTGAGGTTTCAACCTGTCCATAAGTATCTCGATACCATTCCGCAAGCCATATTCATTTTTTGCTACTATAGACTCAAACTCGTGCACAACAATAAAATCATACTTGTATTCTTCTGGAAGATTACGCCAATCTCCTGCACAAACTCTTAGGCTCTCATACATTCCATGCCGTTTTGCCAGTGCCTCTGCCTTAAGTGCGTTTTGCTCTATAGCTGTCACTCTGCAACCGCTATTACACAAAAAACCTGTAAACTCTCCCCAACCCGCTCCTATTTCGAGTACAGTTGCATTATGACCGAAATCATACCAAGCAAATTCCGCTCTGCGACGATCAGTTAGGGCTTCAAAAACTGCAACACGCAAATCTTCCTCTGTTATTTTCTTATAATCTTCTTCCTTATATTGGTTTATATATTCTCCAATATCCCTCATAATCTGATTACTAAAGGAGACATCCCCCCCAATATATTTAACTTTGTTCATTTTTCCTCCCATTGTTCAGCCGCATGACATATGATGTTGTTTGTTACGTATCTTCAAGTATATCGAAGTTAATACTTCTATAATAAAGATATTTATACAGGTAAAGAATCCGTTCATCGGAAACACCCATCCCATTCAACATTTCTCGTATTTCATTGATAAATTCCCTTTTGCTGACACCGATAATAACAATATCAAAGTCAAGCTCTTTCAATACCTGTATATTTCCTATTACCGCGAGCCCACTATTTTGTTTACTCTGCCATTCCTTATCCAGCCAACCAACTATTTGTATACGAGGTAGTTGTCTCAAATATTCATAGACTCGCTGTCCATACTTTCCTGCTCCATATAACACTACCCTAGAGCCTAAAATGGTAACCATTTCTTCCTGAAAGAGCCAGTCGTAGGGATTTGCTACTTCATCAAGTTCCTTGTGCCAGATTGATCTAAACCTACCGCACAACTCATCATGACGTTGCTGGTACAAATCTATCCTACGTTGCTCGTGAATTTTACAACGCGACCTTGACAATTCCAAATCATAACCTTTGAAATAAGATGTCCGTATGCCCTTGCGATTGAATAAATATATATTGCGTATATCTTGCTTGCTGAGACGTGGCGCATATTGCCCTGTATCTTCCTTCCTGCCCGTGGCGTTAAAAGGCAAGTCTGCAAAGAATATATAGATATTCGAATCTGGCATTTTTATAAGAGTATCCACATAATCGGCAATCAAGGACAAATCTAATCCCATATCCAAACAAAACTCATCAGCAAATGCGTGACAGAATTTCATGCAGCCGTCAATATAATCCTGATATCCACTTGCTTCAAGCAGTATTTCTGCATCATCTATAATAGGCACATATTGGCCTGACCTTACTTCATATCCCTTTGTCTGACCATGAAATGCTCTGGTCATAACTTCCAAAAGTGCATGATTTTTCAGCATCAGTCCTGGAACAAAAACAAAATATTGACAGAAATGATTTTCCGGCCACATGCGATGTAGGGCAAAATAAAAAGTTCTAATAGCATGGGGATAAAAGCTCTGTATCAGTCTGGCCAGGGTTTGCTGTGTAAAGCCACTTCCATTCATATCCACAAATGCGAAGGCATCCTCACTTACATCAATTTCCTGACGCAAATAAGCGACAACATTCACACGTTTTTCCTGGTGGACGTTTTTGAGTGCTTTCCTAAACTCCTCATTCCTGCAAATCACATCTGTTATAAGTGAATGTAACGATGCCGAAAAATTGTCATTACAATCTTTCATCCATGGGAAATGTTGTAGTAGGAAGCCGTTCTCTATATCAAGAGCACTGGCCAATGACTGTACATTATATATCTCCGAATACAAGATGATGTGGCGCAACATGATCTCTGTGCCATCATAGGCAGGCATACGCCAAGCCTTACGGGAACCATAAAGATAATGCGTCTCTATAGGCAAATGCCACGCTTTAATCATCACATCTGCCATTTGCATCGGCAAACATCCATCCCTGGCAATGAAATACAAGCGTCTAATACCCCTCCTCATACTCTCCTGCAAAATCCATTTGACATAGGAAGTTAACAATGGCCCCCCAAAGGAAATGCCAGCTAAGGTGCCATAACTAATACTGTTTTCCTCCTGTAACCTCCTGCGCGCTATGCCCAAATACTGCTGCGCAGTATAATTAAAAGCATGTTTAGCCAGAAGACACTGCTCCAATTCCATGTCAGCTTCTTTGAGAACTACTTCTATTTGCATGCCACTTCTGCGCATCCAAATATGGAAATTCTCTTTTTTTACAGCCCTATGCCGCCATTCCTTAAAGTCTTTGCGTCCCAGTTCCTCCCGAACTGCGTTAAACAAATTGCCTGATGAGCTTTTTTTTCTATAATCAGCAGATACATATATGTCAACTTGCCCAAATACCGGTTCAAGGTGCACCAACCATGGACGAAGATAGTCAGCGCCTACTACGGAATCAGCCAGCACGATAACCTTGTATCCCGCCTGAATTTTACTTTTCATCTTCTCTACTTCTTTTTTTATCAGGCACAGATTTTCTTTCCATATGGACAATTCCATATCCATAATAGTACTAGCTATTTTCTCTGTTATTCCCCCGTTCATGCACAGTGCCTGGTAAATCTGCTTCAAGCTGATTTCATCGCAACCAAAGCCTGTATATGTCGTGCGAGCCAGTTCTTCCGCCTGCTTTCGATAAAGGCAGAAATTTTTCAAAAAAGCCTGTTCCAGCCCTATATCCTCTGCGTCATACAGCTTGGAGCCCAACAGGGCCACCACACCATCGAAATTTCCTGTCTTCCAATCCGCCAGAAGTCCAAACAAATCATAGCTTGTTATTTTCGTCATTTTCTTATCTCCCACCATTTATCTGATTTCCTTGACTTCTAGGATTTAGGTGCGTCAGACCAAAGTCACAATCCGCGACAGCGACAAAATAAAATCCTGTCCGTCCCACACCAGCCCCATCTCCGCTGTACGCCCTACAGGCACAATCCTATCCACGCCGTATAGCCCACGCTGGCAAACGAAATCCTGTATTCTCTCCGGCTCAACACCATAATAAGAAATAGTCTGGCAATGCTCATCCGCCAGCGTGGCCAGGCAGTCAAGGCTCTCCGCAACGTACTCATGGAAAAGCCCGCCGTCAGCCCGCAATTCGGGCAGTTGCGCCGTCAGTTCCGGGACTTCGATACGCACAACACGGTTATCTGTCATGGGCTCATGACGTGACCCATTAAGCTCAACACCTGTACGACAGACAGAGATCAGCTTGTCAACAGCCACAACAGGCTCCACCGTATAACGTTCTTTCATGTTTTCCCAGACAGCCTGCCAAAAGTTTTTTTGTGCCTCCGTGACAGTCTCCCACGCCCCCAGCCAATAAATCAACCTGGGGCTGGAGCAGGCATTCTGGTCATAGAGATAGGTGTCATTGTAAAAGTCCTGGGCGAGCTGCGGCAGATTGGCTTTCAGCACTGCCTCAGCATCCAGCACAGCCAGGGAATAACGGTCTGCAAAGGTCAGTTCCAGTGCCCTGGGCGGCAGCGAGGCCCGACGCACGGCTTGAATGGTTTGATCACCGCCCCAGATGATCCGCAGGTTACAAGTCGCCGAGAGTGCTTCCGTCACATCCTGACGCTCCCTTGGATATGCAATAACCGTAATATACGGGCGTAAGGAGGCATAAGCTTCCTGAGCCAGTACCCGGTTCATGGCCTCCGTCACCAGTCTGGTCTGCACAAAATCCTTTGACGAGGCTTTGACAATGCAAGAGTTGCCTGCCAAAAGCCCCATCACCAGGGTATAAGCAAAGTTAATGGGCACATTTCCGGGGGCGATATGAAAAGCCACTCCCCTTCCCAGGCGATGCCCTTGACCTGTATATTGCCCGGATAAACGTTTAATGTTGCCCTTGCGGCAGAAAAAGGCAAATGTTGTTACATCCGGATAAGCCCGCACAGCCTTGTCACCCAGAAGCAACTTCGAGGTCTCCTCTAAAAAGGAGCAGACCTGTTCATCAAAAATCGGCCGAACCCGTGGACGCTCTCCCTCCAGGCTGCCGCAGTATATCTCAACGCCTTGCAAGTTTATCTGCATAAGTATCACTGCACCCCCTGAGCTCTGCCTGCTTGACACGTCCCAATATCTGGAAATATTTGCCCTTGCGTCCGCAAGGACAGTCATCCTCGCCCAAAATTACGCCCTCATCCTCGGTCAGGATGGCATGGCCGGGATAGGAGCCCGGCAAAACAGAAACCAGTTCTATCAGCCCCTGCTTGCCCTGAGGCTGCAGAGACCAGTCCAAAGGATTGCGTATCAGCACATCACTGAAGTTACTGGCGTGCATATGCCCATATTCGCAAGTCACATAAACGCTGCCCAATTGCTCGGCCATGCCGTAATAGTTGTGGACAGAATTGATGAGGCACCGCTCCTTCAGGGAACGCTGATATGTTGCATCATCGACAGCCATCTCCTTGAGCTTCTTCCAACCGCCGATATGAAAGAGCCTCGCATTGCCCTCAAAGTCCAGGCTCACACCCTGCCGCTGCAATTCCATGTAGAAATGCTGCCAGATGATAAAGGTGTAACCAAAAAGCAGCTTGGGCTCACCCCTGTGCTTGTCCAGGAAAGCCTGTACCGCCTGCAGATCAAGCTGCATCTCAGCATCCAGGGCATAGGTGACATCCCGTCCGAAAATGGAAAAGCCCAGGATACCTGCACCACGCGCCCCGAAGGATTTACGATCCCGCAAAGTAGCTTTGGAGTCAAGAATCAGAAGCGGCACCCGTTTCTCCCCAATGTAGGAGGCAATGATATGGTGCAGCACCTTCTTTTGATGGGCGGAGGTCTCCGCATCCAGAGCAATCCGGCTGACCTGCTGCCCACTGGTGCCTGAGCTGGTCATGGTAGTGGTTATCTTTTCCTCCGGTACGCTGTGGAGATAGTATTCCTTAAAGAGACGCACGGGCAGAAAGGGAATATCTGCCGGACTATGCACTTCAGAGGCATTATAGCCCAGCGTATTCAGAATATCACCATACTCCCGGCAGCCCTGCCTGTGTTTCTCTGTCAGCTCCTTCAGCATCCCCGTCAGCATGGCTTCTTTTTCCTCACGCTTCAGAGAATAGGGCGGTATATTCAGCAGGCTATCCATATCCATAAATTATTTCTCCCTCTGATCCCTGGCGTAAACGTCACGGGGATGATAGTAAGCTGCCCCCAGCCGGGCGTAGAGATTCATCACATCTGTATTAGCGGCCGAAATGCGTCCCGTCAGCATGCGTTTGCCAGCTTCTGCAGCAAAATCTGCGCAAGCCCGGTAGAGTTCTACCGCCATACCGGTTTTCTGGTACAGGGGAAGAACACCGGCTAAATATACCTCGTATGCTGAATCAGTTTCCCGCAAAAAAGCACAGCCAGCCAACTGCTTCTTATAACGACATTCCAGCAGCACCATATTTTCAGACTGCGCCTCACGAATATAATAGTCTATCAGCCGATTCGCCAAATCCTGCTCATAACCTTGCCCCAAGTGCATACGCCTGTCCTGTGTGAAGGCTGCGTAATAGACATTTTGCAGCTCCTCAGTCGCGGCCTGGCCTATGCCTGTTTCATAACGCATGCGCTTTGGTTTTTCCGGCAAATTACGGAGCATGATGCGACAATCCAAAAAGCGCTCCAAAAAATAAAAACCGTTTTTCTCCAACCATTGCTTTTCCGTCGTCTGCCCCGGCTCCAACCAGCACTCGACAAAATCCGCTTTGCAATCCAGCAGTCCCGTGCCTTCCGCCGGAAAATCATCCCAGACAGCACATGTCACGTCCTTGCAATTCAAAATTTTCACCATGGACGCCTCACTTTTCATAATGACTTGCCAACTGTCGGTACAAGGTCTTGCCGGAATCATTATGCGGGATTTCCGCCAATGCCACCGTACGGAACGCTGAAATATGCAGACCTGTTTCCTTGGCAAGATAAGCCTTATACTCCGGCAGCCGCACCTTGTCCGTTCCAAAAATGTACAGCTTATCATCTACGCCGCCGCAGGCCACATCAGCCGTCTGAAATTTTGCCTTTAGCAGCCTTTCCGCATCATCTAAGTTGACCCTATTGCCAAAGACTTTCAGGAAACGTTTTTTTCGTCCTACGATGGTGTAGAATCCATCGGCATCACGCTTGGCCATATCCCCTGTAAGGTAGCGTCCCCTGCGTTCGTCACCCTTTTGCAGATCGGCAGCACACTCGGCATAGCCCCAGGTCACATTCTTGCCGTAATAAACCAGCTCGCCTATGGCATCCGTTTCCTGAACAGGAGCATCATCTGCTCCCAACAGCTCAAAGCGGCCTCCCGGAATAGCTATGCCCATGCTCCCCACTTTCTCCAGGCTGCGTTCAGGAGGCAGATACCCCATGCGGGCAGTGGCTTCGCAGGCACCGTACATGACCACGAACTCGCGGCCAGTATCCTTAGCCCACCTGGCAAATTCCTCGTGCAGCACCGGCAGGATTTTGCCACCGGCCTGTGTCAATGTACGCAGGGCAGGCAAATCCATACGGGAAAAGCGCAGGCGTTTCAGCATTTCATAAGTATAGGGCACCCCTGCCAGGGAAGTAGCCCCCTCTTCGCGGCAGAACTGCCAAAACTCCTTCTGCATCAGGGAACTGCGCGTCAGCAAAAGCCTGGCCCCCACCGCCAAATTTGTATTGATAACGCTAAGTCCGTATGTATACTGCATAGGCAGGGACGTGATGGCCCGCTCGCTTTCATCCATGTGCAAATATGTGACAATGGATTCCGTATTTGCCTGAAGATTTTCATAGGTTTGCCGCACGAACTTGGGACTGCCGGTGGAGCCGGAAGTAGTCAAAAGCAGGGCTAATTGCGGATGCAGCTTTGTTTCCCTTCCATACGGCAGGGGCAGAAGCTCATAGCCATAGTCAGTATAAACAGGCACCTGGCACTGCCTGCCGCGCTCCCTGTCCAGCGGCTGCCAAAGAAAAGCCGGATGATAGGCTTCTATCAGTTCCCGGAGTCTGTCCTCGGGCAAATCATGCCGCAGCATAACCGGCACAATCCGCCCGTTCAGCGCACCTATATAACCGATGAGGCTGCCCAGCTCATTATCGCAAAGGATAAAAATCAGGCACCTATCCCCTACGGACTCCGCAAATTTTTCCGAGGCCACCGCCAAATCCGCATATGTCAACGTCTGCCCCCGATCATCCTTGACGGCAACATTTGCCGCAAAGCGATGTAGATCCCACATAAACAGCAGCCTCACTTAAAACGTAACGCCGTAATTGGCAGATAGAATCTCCTTACCCTTCTCATAGGAGCTGAGATCGATTATGTCCTCCGTTTCCATCATAATATCGAAAGCTTCCTCGATTTCCGCAATCAGGCTCATATGCCCCACGGAGTCCCACTCCTCAATACCCTGAAATTCAAGCGTCTTCGCAGCATCCTCACTTATGCCAAAAGCATTGACAAAGGCCTGCACATATTTTTCTTCGTTAGTCATTAGAATTCTCCTTACCGTAAAGTTAAAACTACCTAACTGTCAGTCTAAATCAGCTATATAAGTCTTTATTCTGTCAGCTACAGCAGCTGGCGTTAAATCATATTTGTCCAAAAAAGAGTGATATCTAGCAGCTTTGGAATACTCACAAGGAACACCTATATTAAGTACATGGGTATTCATTTTTTCCCTGCTGAATAATTGGCATACCGTGCTGCCAAGGCCGCCTGTAATGCCATGTTCCTCTACTGTTACCACACACCCCTGTCTGCCCGCGTTCAAGACAACTTTTTCATCCAAGGGCCGTATGGTATGCATATCCAGGACACGACATCGTATTCCTTTGTTCGACAAAATTTCTGCTGCGTTCATTGCAACCGAAACCATGCTGCCCGTTGCAATAAGTGTAATATCCTCGCCCTCCCGCAAAAGGTTGGCTTTGCCGGGCTTGTAATCAAAATCCTCCCGATACACAATAGGAGCATCCTGCGCACCGGTTAGCCTGATATAAACCGGGCCATCTATAGCTGCCGCTGCCATCGTTGCTTTGTACGTTTCCAACCCATCAGCTGGTGATAAAATAGTGATATTTGGCAATGCCTGCATAATAGCCAGGTCTACAAGGCAGATATGGGTTGCGCCCAGTATTCCAGTGCTGAATCCAGAAGTCATGCCTACCAGCTTAACATTCAACTGCATATATGCCATGTTTACAGACACCTGGTCAAGGCAACGCATACACGCAAAGGAAGCATATGTCGTTGCATAAGCAACATTGCCCTCACTGGCGTAACCAGCGGCCATGCCTATCAAATTCTGTTCAGCAATGCCCACATTGAAGAACTTATCCGGATGCGCCTTGGCAAACCTATCAAGACCGGAAAAACTGCGTAAATCTGCAGTGAATACCCCCAGATTGTCATATTTTGAGGGGAGCTCTGTCATAGCCAAACCGAACGCCCCATTTGATCCCAGCTTAGAGAGCATACGCGGATTCAGTTTCATATAGTCACCTCCGCTTCCTGTAGCTCCTGCATGGCTTCCTTGAAGAGCGTCTCTGTCAATGCCTTATGATGCCACTCCGGCTTACCTTCCATAAAGGAAATACCCTTGCCCTTAACAGTATGCGCTATAATCGCCAAAGGTTGTCGACACCGCACCTGCAAGGCCTCGGTCACAGCCCCTATGTCATGGCCGTCTATTATCAACGTTTCCCAACCAAAAGCCCGGAATTTTTCTGACAAATCCCCCATATCCAGCACATCGCTCGTGAGACCATCATACTGAATGTCATTTTTATCTACGATTGCCACTAAATTGCAGGCATGATAATGAGCTGCTGCCGCCGCCGCTTCCCAAACGCTGCCTTCATCACATTCACCATCCCCCAATATGACATATACTCGACCTAAATCAGAGGAGCGTTTTCTTGCCAAAACAATACCCAAGCCCAACGACAAGCCCTGGCCCAGGCTGCCAGAAGAAAATTCTATGTTATGTACCAAGTCACGGGATGGATGCGCAGCGCATATCGCAAAGTCTTGCTTGAAAGCATCAACCAATTCCCTGTCCATCACCCCTGTATTTTCCATCAGCAAATATTGAGCCAAAATGCCGTGCCCCTTGCTCATAATGACCTTGCTTTCGCCCTTGTCTTCACAATCCTGCGGTAAAATATTTTTATAAAGGGCTATCATAATTTCAATCAAAGACAGTGTTCCGCCAAAATGAACTCCTGATATGCCACAACCATAACCTATCTCAAGAACTCTCTTGCGCATTTGCAAGGCAAGCTGCCGCAATTCCCTGTCTGTCATATGGTTCATACCCTCCCTCCGTCTATCACCAGCACCTGCTTAGTGATATAGCTGGCATAATCACTGGCAAGAAAAGCCACCGCCTTTGCTACTTCCTCTGGCCTGCCGCTTCGTCCCAGTACAGTCTGCCCCAGCTCCTGCTCACGCAGTTCCTCCGCCATGGCCTGCCCCATCTCCGTCTCAATCACCCCAGGCGCCACCGCATTTACACGGATGCCGCTTGTGCCCAGCTCCAGCGCCAGTTTCCTGGTCGCTGCTATGATTGCCCCCTTGCTGGCAGCATACTCTAGTTGCCCCGGCTGCCCCCGCAAAGCCGCCACCGAGGCCAGATTTACAATAGAGCCACGCTTTTGCCTCACCATCAGCCTGGAAATAAGCTGAGATAGCTGCATCGCCGCGAAGAAATTAGCCTCCATTACTTTCCGCATCTCCGCAAGGGGCGTCATTTGAAAAAGGTAATTCTCGCCAATAATACCGGCATTATTTACCAAGACATCTATCGATTTCTTCTCTCCACGGATCTGGCGCACCGCCTCCTGTACTGCTTTTTCGTCCGTAAGGTCTGCATA
>CALGGN010000150.1 GCA_937915915.1 uncultured Selenomonas sp.
TATCTACAAATTATTGTTTAAGAGTATAATTATTATATCAAATCAAATATCAATTCAAGGAGGATTAAAAGATGAATAAGAAACGATTTCTTTCCTTATTTTTGGCTCTTTCAATGCTTACATCTTACATTCCGTCAAATGTATATGCGGCGGATGTTACGCAAGAGACACAAGAGCTGAATTCGAGCGATACCAAAGTTGGGGGCGGAGAAATACAATTTATAAAGGATTCTGACGGTGACAAAATCAAAGATAATGTTGCCACCGACCCATTAAAAACAAATAAAACACCTGATGTTAGTGTAACCACAACAATAGTATCTATTAAGCCATTAGCCGTTGAGGTCGTTGGTATTGCAAAAAAATTAATAAATGCAAAATATATAATATAATGTTCATTAAATCCAAGCTTAAGTATGGGCGAATTTGTTATCTCCAATCTTCTATATTCAGCAGAATCCAGCTTGAAATTATACCTGTTATTACTTGAATAATATCCTTTGCGTGCTTTTGTTTCAATAAAATAGTATGATCCATATGGAAGATTCTCTACTGTAATCTCTCCTTTACTGTCAGTTTTGTATAATCCTATTTGATTCTTATTTGCATCATACAAAGTAAACTCAACACCTTTTAACCTTTTACCTGAGTTTGAATCTGTTTTAACAATTTCAACGGGCGTATTTTTTTGTTGCCCAGCAGGGAAAGTAGAGATACAATTAGACGTACAATAATATGAGGGAGATGCTGCTATGCCAGAAATAAGTCTATTTTTTGGAATAAGAATATCCATGTACTATGACGACCACAATCCGCCGCATATACATGCAGAATACGGAGAGCATGTAGCCCTGATTGACATTCATGATGCGTGTGTCATAAAAGGATCGCTGCCATCAAGACAGTTGAAACTCGTTCTTGCATGGTGTGTTATGTATCAGGACGAACTCATGCAAAACTGGGAGCTAGCAAAAAGGCATGTTCCATTGTTGAACATACCCCCGATGGAGAGGAAGTGATCGGTATGCAGGAAGAACTCTTCCCTGAAGTGTTTCAGGCTATTCCGGGAGAAGGCCATAGCGTTTACGCATATCTTAACGACGGCTCTGTCCGCTGGTATGATGTTGCCCCTCTGATTCAAAAAGGAGGCGTCTTTGCCCCCTTAGAGGATATCGATGTGTTCCGGTCAACACTGACGGTAATGAACAAGACCATAGCATGGGATATCGAAGGAAGCAGGGATGCAAGAAACTGCATAGACATAGATCCGTTTACAATATACGAGTCAAAAAAAGTCAAGGATCCGCTCACTGACAAACGCTGATTTCGTGTAAAGGCGCAATGCGAAACACCGTTTCGCATGAAGTTTATGACGTATACTATACATTCGGCGCAAAGGCATCCGCCAACTGCGCGAACTCTTCCAGTGAAAGCGTCTCTCCCCTTCTGGCTGCTTCGATTCCTGCCTTTTCCAATGCCTCCTGTATCTCATCCTTCAGGAATCCTGCTCCTTTGAGCGCATTAGAAAGCGTTTTCCTTCTTTGTCCGAAGGCCGCTTTCACCACACGGAAGAACAACTTGTCATCCTTCACCGTTACCGCAGGTTCCTCCCGCACCTTGCAGGCGATCACCACGGAATCCACCTCCGGCGCGGGGATAAAGGACTTCGGCGAAACGTCCAGCACGATTTCCGGCTCGGTATAGTACTGCACAGCCACCGAGAGCGCGCCGTAGGTCTTGGAGCCCGGCGGCGCGATCATGCGCTCCGCGACTTCCTTCTGCACCATGGTCACGATATTCCGGATGGGAAGCCGCTGTTCCAGAAGCGCCATGAGGATCGGCGTCGTGATGTAATAAGGAAGGTTCGCCGCCACCTTGAAAGGTGCATCCCCCATGAGCTCACGGATATCCACCTTCAAGATATCCCCCTGCACGACGCGCACATTCTCATAGCCCTTCAAGGTCTCCGCCAATACCGCAGGCAGCTTCTTGTCAAGCTCCACCGCCGTCACCTGTGCGCCCGACTCGGCAAGCCCCTGGGTGAGCGTCCCGATGCCGGGGCCGATCTCCAGAACGCGATCCCCCGCCTGCAGTTCCGCCGCTTCCACGATTCCCCGTACCACGGCAGCGTCAATCAGGAAATTCTGCCCCAGCTTCTTGCTGGCCCGCAGATGGAACGCCTTGAGGATATGCTGCGTCACCTCACGGCTCGCTATGGTCGGATGTATCGCCTCTCCCATCCTCACTCCTCCTTTTCCCGCTCCGCTGCCAGTTCCCGCAGCCCGTTCTCGAATTCCTCCCGCGTCACGCCATAGTGGTTGAGCCGTTGCAAAAACGTTTTCCCGTTCGCGAATCCCACGCCCAGAATTGCCCCCAGACACGCCCTGCGCCTGGATGCATCCGGACTGCCGCTCAAGCCATGCTTCACCAGATCCGCGCTGCTGAACAAGTGAGATGGCTCCCATTGCAACGTCCGTACCGTCTCCAGCGCCCTGCGGATGGCCTCTGGCTTTGCCTGCTCAATGCCGATATCATCATTTGCCGTCGCATCCTCCACGGGGACAAAGGCGTGCTTTGCATTCGGAAAACGTTTGCCAAGGAATTTCCGAATCCGCTCCCCCGCAGAGTCCGGGTCGGTCAATATGATGATGCCCCGCCGCTTTTCTGCCTGCCGTATATTTTCCAGTGTCTTCGGCTTCAGATTGAATCCCTCCGTAATGATGCAGTCCGCCTCCACCGCCTTGCGGATCGCCACCACATCCATCTTGCCCTCAACGACAAGCACTTCTTTTATCATCTTTCTCCCATCTCTCCCGTCACCTCCGCGAGGTAATGACATATCCAACGTTCCGCGGAGATATTTTGCTAAAAAAATTTTTTACATTTATACTCGTTAAAGAAAAACTGTTCCATTTTCGTAGCCTTCCCCTTGAGGGGAAGGTGTCAGCCGATAGGCTGACGGATGAGGTGGAT
>CALGGN010000151.1 GCA_937915915.1 uncultured Selenomonas sp.
ATCGTAACTGGAGTTCAGACGTGTGCTCTTCCGATCTAAAGGAATTAAGTTATTTATTTGGTCTTTTTTTGCATTTATATTTTTAACTGTATTATTATCACATATGGGAGTGACCCCAATGGAGCGCAATCAGGTCTATAATTTCTCCGCCGGGCCGAGCGTCCTGCCGGAGCCGGTGCTGCGCTCGCTGGTGGAAGAGCTGATCGAGAAAAAGGTGACCCCTACCTGTCCCCACGGCCGGCCGCTGGTGGTTTCCATCAGCCACACGGAGCTGGATTACTTCTTCCGCGGCTGCGGCTGGGAGCCGTACTTTGTCGAGGGAGAGGATCCGATGCCCATGCACCGTCTGATGGCAGAGACCATGGACCGGGTCATCGAGCGGATCCAGGCCATTCAGAAGCACGCAAGGGAGACCGGCGACACCACCCGTCCCGTCTGGCCCATGATCGTCCTGCGCACGCCCAAGGGCTGGACAGGCCCCAAGGTCGTTGACGGCAAGAAGATCATCATCTACAAGCAGCCGAATGCAGCAGATATTCCTTGGGGCAAGCATGATGTAGACGTCGTTCTCGAGTGCACGGGCTTCTACACCTCCAAGGAGAAGGCAGAGGCTCATCTGAAGGGCGGCGCGAAGAAGGTCGTTATCTCCGCTCCGGCCGGCAATGATCTTCCGACGATTGTTTACAATGTCAACCATAAGACCCTCACGAAAGATGACAAGATCATCTCCGCTGCTTCCTGCACGACGAACTGCCTTGCTCCGATGGCAAAGGCCCTGAATGACCTTGCTCCGATCGAGAGCGGCATCATGTGCACGATCCATGCTTACACAGGCGACCAGATGACGTTGGATGGCCCGCAGCGCAAGGGCGATCTCCGTCGCAGCCGCGCTGCTGCCTGCAACATCGTTCCGAACTCCACGGGCGCTGCAAAGGCAATCGGCCTTGTCATTCCTGAGCTGAAGGGAAAGCTCATCGGTGCTGCACAGCGCGTTCCGACTCCGACGGGCTCCACGACGATCCTGACGGCTGTCGTCAAGGGTTCTGTTACGGCAGAGCAGGTCAATGAGCAGATGAAGAAGGAAGCTACGGAGTCCTTCGGCTATTGCGAGGATCAGATTGTTTCCAGCGATATCGTCGGCATGCGTTTCGGTTCCCTGTTCGATGCTACCCAGACGATGGTTCTTCCGACGGCTGGCGGCGCGACACAGGTTCAGGTTGTTTCCTGGTACGACAACGAGAACAGCTACACGAGCCAGATGGTTCGTACCATCAAGTACTTCGCTGAACTCGGCTGATGGCTTGAGACACGATAGCTGAATAGGATTCGACTCTAGCGGTCCGGCCTTTGTTTGGGCCGGACCGATTTACTATATGTTACTATATGTTTCTACACATTTTTACTTACGCAAGGAGGTTTGTTTCTTCATGAACAAAAAAACAATCAGAGACATTGATGTAAAGGGCAAGAAGGTTTTTGTCCGCGTTGATTTCAACGTGCCGATGGATGAGAACCAGAACATCACCAATGACACCCGTATTCGTGCAACGCTTCCTACCATCAATCACCTCCTGGACAATGGCGCGGCAGTGATCTTGGCATGCCATGTGGGCCGTCCGACCGAGGCGCGCGAGCCGAAATTCTCGACGAAGCCGATTCAGGCTCGTTTGGCGGAGCTCCTGGGCAAAGAGGTCAAGTGGGCTCCTGACTGCATCGGACCGGATGCAGAGAAGGCTGCCGGAGATCTGAAGCCGGGCGAGGTGCTGCTTCTGGAGAACCTCCGCTACCACAAGGAAGAGAAGAAGAACAATCCGGATTTCGCGAAGCAGCTGGCTGCATTGGCGGATATCGCCGTGGATGACGCTTTCGGCGTTTCTCATCGCGCTCATGCCTCCAACGTGGGCATCACCCAATATCTGGAAACCGTGGCGGGATTCCTCATGGAGAAGGAGATCAACTATATCGGCAAGACGCTGGAAGATCCAAAGCGTCCGTTTGTTGCGATCATCGGCGGCGCGAAGGTCTCCGACAAGATCGGCGTGATCTCCAACATGATCGACAAGGTGGATACCATCATCATCGGCGGCGGCATGGCGCATACCTTCGATGCGGCGAAGGGGCTGCCCATCGGCGATTCTCTCTGCGAGCCGGATAAGTATGAGCTGGCGCGTGAGCTTCTGAAGAAGGCGGCGGACAAGGGCGTGAAGGTTGTTTTGCCGGTGGATGTCGTTGTGGCGAACGAGTTTGCTGCGGATGCGGAGCATAAGACGGTTGATGTGGACAAGGTGGAGGACGGCTGGCAGGCTCTGGACTCCGGCGTGAAGACCTCCGAGGAATATACGAAGGCTCTCGCAGGCGCAAAGACGGTCATCTGGAACGGGCCGATGGGCGTGTTTGAGTTCGATGCCTTCGCAAAGGGGACGGAAGCCGTCGCAAAGGCTGTGGCGAAGGCAACGGACGAGGGCGCGATCTCGATTGTCGGCGGCGGCGACTCGATTGCGGCGTTGAAAAAAACGGGGCTTTCGGAGAAGATTTCGCATATTTCCACGGGCGGCGGCGCTACGCTGGAATTCCTGGAGGGGAAGGTCCTGCCGGGAATCGATGCGATTGCGAATAACTGAGGGTTGATACAGAAAGGAAGTTACGACATATGGCAAGGACTCCGATTATTGCTGGCAACTGGAAGATGAACAATACGATTGCGGCGGGGACGCAGCTGGTGAAAGACCTGGCTCCGCTGGTGAAGGATGCGAAGGTGGATGTCGTGGTTTGCCCGACGGCCACGGCGCTGGCGGCTGTTGCCGATGCGGTGAAGGGAACGAACATCCATGTTGGGGCGCAGAACGTGCATTGGGAAAAGAGCGGCGCTTTCACAGGAGAGATTTCCACGGAGATGCTGAACGAGATCGGCGTGGACTACTGCGTGCTTGGGCATTCGGAGCGCCGTGATTATTTCGGCGAGACGGACGAGGGTGTGAACAAGCGCGCGAAGGCTGCTTTTGCGGCAGGCATCACGCCCATCATTTGCTGCGGCGAGTCCCTTGAGATCCGTGAGGCAGGTACCTATATCGATCATGTGGTCAAGCAGATCAATGCGGCGCTGGAAGGGTTCACGGCGGATGAGGCAGGGAAGCTGGTGATTGCCTATGAGCCGATTTGGGCCATCGGCACGGGCAAGACGGCTACCTTCGAGCAGGCAGAAGAGGTCTGCAAGGCGATCCGCGAGGCTGTGGCGAAGAAGTTCAATCAGGCTGCGGCAGATGCGATCCGCATCCAGTACGGCGGCAGCGTGAAACCGGCGACGATCAAGGACCTCATGAAGCAGCCGAATGTGGATGGCGCATTGGTCGGCGGTGCTTCGCTGAAGGCAAAGGATTTCTCTGAGATTGTCAACTTCTGATTTATAGATGGGAGAAAACCATGGCAACATTGAAACATGCCCCGGTCGCCCTGATCATCATGGACGGTTGGGGAATCGGAGATCCGAAGGATCCCAATAATGCGATTGCTGTCGGGAAGACTCCGGTGTTGGACGGATTGACAGCAAAGTATCCGAACTCCAAGTTGCAGGCTTCGGGCGAATATGTGGGATTGCCGGACGGGCAGATGGGCAATTCCGAGGTCGGTCATACGAATATCGGCGCGGGCCGTATCATCTACCAAGAGCTTACGCGCATCACGAAGGCCATCAAGGACGGCGATTTCTTTGAGAATGAGGCTCTGCTGGCGGCGATCCGTGACGCGAAGAAGAACGGCGGAGCGCTGCATCTGATGGGCTTGGTTTCCCCGGGCGGCGTGCACAGCCACAGCAAGCATCTTTATGGTCTGCTGGAGCTTGCCAAGAAGCAGGGCCTGAGCGAGGTCTATGTGCATGCGTTCCTGGACGGGCGTGATGTGCCTCCGTCCAGCGCGGCGGAATATCTGGAGGAATTGGAGCAGGAAATCCGGAAGATTGGCGTTGGCAAGGTGGCGGTCATTTCGGGCCGCTACTATGCGATGGATCGCGACAAGCGCTGGGAGCGCGTGCAGAAGGCATATGATGCGATTGCGCGCGGCAAGGGCGTTTCCGCGAAGTCCTCCGGGGAGGCAATCCAGGCTTCCTACAAGGATGGTGTTACGGATGAGTTCGTGGTCCCCGTGGTCATTGAGGGCTATCAGGGCATGAAACCGGGCGATGGCGTGATCTTCTTCAACTTCCGTCCGGATCGTGCAAGGGAGCTGACCCACGCGTTCACGGATGCATCCTTTGATGGATTCGAGCGCGTCGAGGGACTCAACCTTTCCTTTACGACGATGACGCAGTACGAGAAAGGCTTGAATGTCAAGATTGCCTATCCGCCCCAGTCCATCCAGAACACGTTGGGCGAGGTCATATCGAATCGCGGGCTCAAGCAGCTGCGCATTGCTGAGACGGAGAAATACGCGCATGTCACGTTCTTCTTCAACGGCGGCGTAGAAAAGGAGTATGAGGGCGAGGATCGCATCCTGGTTCCATCCCCGAAGGTCGCTACCTACGACCTGCAGCCGGAGATGAGCGCCATCGAGGTGACGGACAAGGTCGTGGAAGCGATTAAATCCAAGAAATACGATTTCATTATTTTGAACTATGCAAACGGTGACATGGTCGGACATACGGGTGTCATCCCTGCGGCAATCAAGGCTGTGGAGACGGTGGACACCTGCGTGGGCCGCTTTGTCGAGGCATTGCAGTCCGTCGGGGGCGAGGTCATCATCATTGCTGACCACGGCAACGCGGATATGATGGTGGATCCGGAGACCGGCGAGCCGTTCACGGCGCATACGACGAATCCGGTGCCGGTCATTGCGGTGTCCGATCGCGTGAAGTCCATCCATGAGGGGGCGCTCTGCGATGTGGCGCCGACGCTCCTGACCTTGGCAGGCATTGACATCCCGTCGGAAATGACAGGCAAGCCGCTGGTGGAGATGAAGTAAATTTATGTCCTTGAGGGGTGCAGGCATCTTCCTTATGGGCAGGGGTGGGTGCGGCGCATCCATTGCTAGCCCCCTGTCCGGCAGGAGGATACGCACCCTTTCATAGGAAGGATCCGCTCTGTGCACTGGCATGGAGGGACGCTTCCGATATTTCAGGCCCGGGTGGCGGGCAAGATGTGTAGAGAATTTTAGAGAGAGAGGAAAACGAACAATGATTGCTTACTCAAAACAAGTGGAAGATATGGTTTGCGTAGCGAAGGAAGTAAACCACGGCCCGGCGCCGATCCCGGAGGAGGGCAAGTGGGTACAGGCGAAGGAAGTGAAGGACATCAGCGGCCTTACGCATGGCGTGGGCTGGTGCGCTCCTCAGCAGGGCGCCTGCAAGCTGACGTTGAACGTGAAGGACGGCATCATTCAGGAAGCGCTGGTCGAGACCATCGGCTGCTCCGGTATGACCCATTCCGCTGCCATGGCTGCCGAGATCCTCGCAGGCAAGACCATTCTGGAAGCGCTCAACACAGACCTCGTATGCGATGCCATCAACACGGCCATGCGCGAACTGTTCCTCCAGATTGTCTATGGCCGCACGCAGACCGCGTTCTCCGATGACGGTCTGCCCATCGGTGCAGGAATGGATGATCTGGGCAAGGGGCTCCGCAGCCAGACCGGTACCACTTACAGCACTGTGAGCAAGGGCCCCCGTTATCTCGAACTCGCTGAGGGCTATGTGACGAAGCTGGCTCTGGACGAGGAAAATCGGGTCATCGGCTATGAAGTCGTGCAGCTCGGCAAGGCAATGGAGGCCATCAAGAAGGCCGGTGACGATGTGCAGGCGATTGCCGATGCCATCAAGAAGAACACCAGCACGAAAGGCCGTTTCGCTGATGGCGTGAAGTACATCGATCCTCGTCAGGAGTAATCCTGCCCATCGATTGCCGCACAGTTCCGTAAGTCCACTATGATTGAGATAACAGGAAGGAATGAAGATAATGTCATTGTTTGAAGGCTATGAGCGCCGTATTGACCAAATCAACGAAGTCTGCAAGAAATATGGGATTGGGAAGATCGAAGATGCCAAAACGATCTGCGAGGAGAAGGGCTTTGATCCCGGCAAGATTGTCAAGGATCTCCAACCCATCGCTTTTGAGAACGCTGCGTGGGCCTATACCCTTGGCGCGGCTATCGCCATCAAGAAGGGCGACAAGACTGCCGTGGAGGCTGCCAAGTCCATCGGTGAAGGTCTGCAGGCTTTCTGCGTACCGGGTTCTGTTGCGGATCACCGCAAGGTCGGTCTGGGCCATGGAAATCTGGCAGCCATGCTGCTTTCGGAGGATGCGGGCTGCTTCGCGTTCCTCGCAGGCCATGAGTCCTTTGCCGCCGCGGAGGGTGCCATCGGCATCGCCCAGACGGCGAACAAGGTTCGCCAGAAACCCCTCCGTGTCATCCTGAACGGACTTGGCAAGGATGCGGCGCAGATCATTTCCCGCATCAACGGATTCACCTATGTGCAGACACAGTATGACTACAAGACCAACAAGGTCAATGTGGTGAAAGAAGTCGCTTATTCTGACGGCCCCCGCGCAAAGGTGAAATGCTATGGTGCGGACAGCGTGCAGGAAGGCGTTGCCATCATGCACAAGGAAGACGTGGATATTTCCATCACGGGCAACTCCACGAACCCCACACGTTTCCAGCATCCGGTGGCTGGCTGCTACAAGAAGGAGCGCATCGAAGCAGGCAAGAAGTACTTCTCCGTTGCTTCCGGCGGCGGCACGGGCCGTACGCTCCATCCGGACAACATGGCAGCAGGTCCTGCCTCCTACGGCATGACCGATACCCTTGGCCGTATGCATGGCGACGCGCAGTTCGCAGGTTCGTCCTCCGTTCCGGCACATGTTGACATGATGGGCCTCATCGGCGCAGGCAACAACCCGATGGTCGGCATGTCCGTTGCCGTTGCGGTCGCAGTGCAGGAAGCTATGTCGAAGTAAAACAATCGCATACGTTCTAAGCGTCTGAAAGCCGCGCCCTCGGGCGCGGCTTTTGGCATTCTCTCTGTTGATTTATCAATGAGTCATGTTCTGGTTGCATAAGGAATCAGCTCATCATGAAAGGGCACTGCCGTTATGGCATCATTTTCGTCTCTTTCTATCGTCGTTTCTTTACTGACCAGACTTAGAAAATCCATCCCGAATTTTTTAGCAAAATCATATTTTTTCGGAGCGATTTTCTTTACGCCATAATAATTGGTTGCTTCATCATCCAGTTCGATATAAACAAATTTATTGCTTCTTCTGGTTTCATAAATCTTGCACATTTGCTTCCCTCCAGACGATTTCCAATATTTCTGCGCGCTCTTTTACCCAAGTCAAGGCTTCCGTCTGCTTTTTCTTATCCCTAAATCTGCCGACCAAAATCTTGCCTTCTAGCGAGATTGAGATTTCTCCATCGGAGGAAATTCCATGGAAATGGGGCTTCTCATGATTATTTTCTTTCCTGACCTCAATATACCAGCCGTTTCCACGATAAATAATAGGCATGCGTTCCCCTCCTATGGTCATTATAACGCAATTGTTCAACTTTTGCCACAGGCAAAATAGTCCAGGTGGCAGAATTTCCTTAAGGAAACACTGATTAAAGCGGTCGTCCAGATTGGCGTGGATTGCTTGTTCCTCCCAAGGAGACAAACCGCAGTCATAGTGGTGCTATGTCGAGGATTTGTCGACGCAGGGAGGACAAGCAAGACACGTCAAGATGGGCGGGCGAATTAATCAGCGTTTCCTTAACACACCACTCGTCCGATGAGGGGAAGCAATATTGGAGCGGGGCTTTTTCTTGCAGGAAACTGGAGGGGATGGTAAAGTTTGAAGTGGGAATCGAAAAATAGGGACGTTTGTTCAACCGTGTCTTTCGGGATACGGTGTCATTTTTCGGTTATATCCCTTGACGTTTTTCAGTATTTTCCCTAAAATGTAAATAGATAGATGAAGGGTTACGTCAAGACTGACCGGAAAATACTTTGCGATATGAATAGGCGGGATGAAACATGTTAAAAAAGACAAAGATCATTTGCACACAGGGACCTTCCACGGATAAGCCGGGCGTTGTAGAGGCGCTGATCGAGAACGGCATGAACTGCGCGCGGTTCAACTTCTCCCATGGCAATCATGAGGAGCATCTGGCACGCATCAACCGCGTGCGCGAGGCCGCGAAGAAAACAGGACAGGTGATTTCCCTGATTCTGGACACCAAGGGGCCTGAGATGCGCCTTGGCGAGTTCAAGGATGGAAGCGTCATGCTGGAAAAGGGCAATAAGTTCACGTTGACCTATGAGGATACGCCGGGGGATGAGACCCATGTGTCCGTGAATCATAAGGGGCTTTACACGGAAGTGAAGCCGGGCGACAAGCTCCTGCTTTCCGATGGTCTGGTGGAGCTCATGGTGGATGCGATCAACGGCAAGGACATCGAGACGACGGTCCTGAACAGCGGCAAGATGAGCACACGCAAGCGTGTTGCGGCGCCGGGTGTGTCCCTCGGTTTGCCTCCGGTTTCCGAACAGGATGAGAAGGATATCATTTTCGGTGTGGAGAACGATATGGACTTCGTGGCGGCTTCCTTCATCCAGCGGGCATCGGATGTGGAGGCGATCCGCCATCTCATTGCATCCCATGGCGGACATATGGAGATCATCCCGAAGATCGAGAATCTGGAGGGTGTCAACAATATCGATGATATCATCGCGGTTTCAGACGGCATCATGGTGGCGCGCGGCGATCTCGGCGTGGAGATTCCCGCGGAGGATGTGCCGATCATCCAGAAGGAGATTATCAGGAAATGCAATGAGGCGGGCAAGCCGGTCATCGTCGCGACACAGATGCTGGAGTCCATGACCACGAACCCGCGTCCGACGCGGGCGGAAGTCTCGGATGTAGGCAATGCGATCTTTGACGGGACCGACGCGATCATGCTGTCGGGCGAGACGGCGAGCGGCGATTATCCGGTGGAGGCTGTGGCGACGATGAACCGCATCGCGCAGCGCATCGAACAGTCTTTGGAATATCGGGAGATCTTTATCACGAAGGGCGTGGAGCATAAGAAATCCAAGACGGACGCGATTGCGCATGCGACCGTGCAGATGGCTTATGAGCTGAATGCAGCGGCCATTATCACGCCGACGGCATCCGGCTACACGACGCGCGTTGTTTCCAAGTACCGTCCGAAAGCGACCATCGTGGCGTTTGCGCCGAATAACATGGTGGCTCGCCACCTGAACCTGCGCTGGGGTGTTTATTCCATTGTCGGCGTTTATTGGGGCACGGCGGAGGAAATGGTGGCGGAATCGGCAAAGGGCGCCCTCAATGCCGGCATCGTGAAGAAGGGGGATCTGACAATCCTGACCTCCGGCATCAAGTACGGCGAGGGCGGCACAAGCTCGATTCGTGTGCATACGATTTGACGGGGATCTGAGCGGAAGACAAATGGCTGTGAAAGGCTGCTGCGCGATTTGCGCGGCAGCTTTTTTACGGCACCGTCGGAGCTTGAGGTTTCGCGGCTTTTGGCGTTTCGCGCACTACCTTCCACAAGTGGACACATGAGTAAGCGGCAGAAAATTCATCGTGTTCCTGCCGCTTAAAATTTTTACTTTTTGCAGGATTCAGGGAGATTTTTGGCGAACTGCTACCATGGTATTGTAAACGCAAATCAAGGATTCCGATGGGCGGCAGTTATACGATGGTATTTCTGCCGCCGTCGGTCTCCTGTGTAAGGGGGATTATGAAAGTGCAGCCGCCGAAAACACTGAAGATACTGGACAACAAGCAGCAAGGGCGCGTAGTGGACGAGCTACGTTTGGGACTTCGACCGGGAGCGAAAATCTCCATCATCTCTGCCTACTTCACGATTTACGCCTATGAGGCACTCAAAAAGGAACTTTCCGGCATCGAGGAAATGCGCTTCATTTTCACCCCCCCCTCCTACATCAAGCAAAAGAGTGACTTCCAACGGGAATTTTACATCGCTCACCGGGAGATGATGGGCAATCGTCTCTCCGACAATGATTTTGAACTAAAGCTTCGCAATAAGCTGACACCCTCAAAGCGTATTGACAGCATTACCTGGCAAAAACTCAAGAAGGAAAAGGCGAAAATTACGGAGCAAGGGAGATTGGATGTATGAAGAAATTGACAGGAGAATCCCTGAACATCACCGAAGAAAACATAGCGGCCATGCGCCAACTTTTCCCGGAGGCTTTCGAGGAAGGAAAGATTGATTTTGCCGTCCTCCGTCAGCTTTTGGGTGACTTTGTGGACGATGAGGAGGAACGCTATTCCTTCAAATGGAACGGCAAGGGCAAGGCACTGCGCCTGTCGCAGACTCCCTCCCTTGGCACTCTTCGTCCCTGCAAAGGAGAAAGCAAAGACTGGGACACAACGCAGAATCTTTACATCGAGGGCGACAATTTGGAAGTTCTGAAACTCCTGCAAAAATCCTACTACGGGAAAGTTAAGATGATATACATCGACAAAAGAATAGCGTATTTGATACAAGCAAACGAAAGAGAAAACTCCCCGAAAGCCCTTGATATATGGGCTTGCGAGGATTTCCGGGATTATGGGGCTGTGGCGTAAAAGGATATGTGCTATCAAATTGAGAAAGGTTATCGCCGTTGGTTTTCTTGATGGTCGCAAATTTGAAATTTCCCGTTTGCAGGGTATGGCTTTCCCGTTTGCAGGGTATTCAGACTGTGTTTGAAGGCAGGAATTACGGTATTTCTGGCGAATTACATTCATATCACGATATCGATGTAAAAGGAGAACTGGCGTGGCTAAAAAGAATGATGATTTTTTTGTGGAAAAGAAGCCTTGGTCAAAGGTTAAAGACGAACTATTGGGGTGCTATTTAAAACCTTATGTGTCAAAAATTTTGCATACTCATAAGCCTTTGGCATATGTGGATTGCTTTGCGGGCAAAGGTAAGTTTGATGATGGTAATCCTGGCTCACCTCTTATAGCATTGGATATTATACAAAGTTGTTTTAAAGAAACAAAAATTAGTAATAAGATACGGATTGGTGCTGCATTCATTGATTTGAACTACGCAAAGGAGTTAGAGAAAAATCTAAGTGCATATCATGGGATTAAGATTGTTGCTGGAGCATATGAGGATACCATCGATGATCTTTTAATGTCCAAAGTAGGCTGTAATGTTTTTTTGTATATAGACCCGTATGGCATTAAAGCACTCGATTGTTCAAAATTTGATACATTTGCTAATGGGCAATTTAATTCAATAGAATTGCTCATAAACATGAATTCCTTCGGGTTTATTCGGGAAGCTTGTAACGTTATGGGTACGAAGTTTAAGCTTGATGATAAGGGTTTTTTTGACGAACTTATTGAGTATGCGCCTACCGTTCTCGATTCTACAGATGATTCGATAGAAACCTTAAATCGCATAGCGGGAGGAGACTATTGGAAGGAAATCATCATACGATATAAAAACGGAGAGATGGATGGGTACAAAACTGAAGAATGTTTTTCAGGGAAATATTGTCAGCGATTAAGCAAGAGTTATGCATATGTCTTGAATATGCCGATTCGCATTCAAAAAAATCAACATCCAAAATACAGAATGATTCATGCTACTAATCATCCTGCTGGATGTATTCTGATGGCAGATAATATATGTAATCGATGGGAACTTTTGAAAGAAATTCAAAGTAGCGGACAAATGACTCTTTTTCAAGAGGATCTTGATAATCAAATAATTGAAGAATATCAGATAAGAGATTATGTCCTTGACCACTTTTCACAGTATGACGAATGGATTTCGCTTACTGAAGCACAGGCGAGTTTTTTTGTAAAATATGGTGCAATATGTAAAACGGGCGATATTGCTAAAGTTGTTAAGCTGCTAGAACACGATGGGAAAATTAAAATAGAGAGAGCGCCGGCTGTAACAGAAAGCGGTAAATTGTCAAAATTTATGACAGAAAGCCACGGCCAAAGTGTATCGCTAAAGTGGGTGAAATAGTGGAAGTAGCAGGGTACATAGAGAGGAAGAGTATGCTCTATCAAACTGGGGTCGAGTATGGCGACTACACTATGAACCATGTTTTAGGATGCTCACACGGTTGCAAATATCCTTGTTATGCTTTTTTGCTAAAAAGGCGATTCGGTCAGGTCAAAACATACGAAGAGTGGTGTCGTCCTTTGCTAGTATCTAACACACTTTCATTACTCGATAAGGAGATACCAAAACTGAAAGATAAAATTATATCCGTTCAACTTTGTTTCACTACTGACCCATTTATGTATGGTTATTCAGAAATTAAAAATATGAGCCTTGCTGCAATACGTAGATTGAATGCAGATCACATAAAATGCTGTATTCTTACTAAAGGAATACTCCCCATTGAGATGAAGGAACTATACGCCGAAAACGAATATGGTATTACATTGGTTTCTCTTGATGAGAAATATAGACAACAGATAGAGCCGGGGGCAGCCTTGTGCAAAGATAGAATAGCTGCCTTAAAAGCAATGCATGATGCAGGATGTAAGACATGGGTGAGCATAGAACCCTATCCAACCCCAAATCTTATAACTCAGAGCCTAAAAGAAATTCTTAATGCTGTCAAGTTTGTGGATAAGATTATATTTGGACGAACAAATTACAGCAAGATGATTTCTGCTTACAAGGATAACAAGCATTTTTACAACGATTCTGCGGAAGAAGTTATTAATTTCTGTGTGAACAATGGCATTCAATATCACATAAAAGAAAAGACCATATCGGTTGAATGACATATTGTTCGGCTACAAAGAAGCCATTACAACGACTTTGTAAGATCTAAAAGGATTTCCGACAGACAGTATGCAACTTAGCTTTTGGGAGAGGATTACGTCATGCCATTAGAAATCGTCCGCAATGACATCACCAAAATGCAGGTGGATGCCATTGTCAACACTGCCAATCCTCGTCCTATCGTAGGCGGTGGAGTGGACAGAGCCATACATAAAGCCGCCGGTGCGGAACTTTTGGCGGCTCGAAATAAAATCGGCGATATTGCTACGGGCAAGGCATTTATTACTCCTGCCTACGATTTACCATCCGATTATGTCATTCATACGGTAGGCCCGGTATGGCAGGACGGCAAACACGGCGAACGGGAACTTCTCACCGAATGCTACACGAACTCCCTCCGTCTTGCCATGGAGAATCAATGCTCCTCCATCGCTTTTCCCCTTATATCGGCTGGGGTATTCGGTTGTCCGGCAGAAATCGCCATAGCCACAGCAACACAAGCTATCCGGGATTTCCTTGTCCAACATGACATAGAAGTCTATCTGGTGGTGTTTGACCGTAAATCCTTCAGGATTTCTAATAGTCTTTTCGATGATGTGCAGAACTATCTCGACGAGATGTATGTTGAGGAACTCTTGGACGAGGAATACCGTGGTGATGACCGTGACAGGCGCAGAATGGCACTTCAAGTGCCTGCATATCTTGGTGATGAAGCACCTGCGTCTGAGAAATCCGAATCGGCTCCTGTTGGGGCGGCTGCAACTTCGTCTTTTGGCAAAAAACGCTCCTTGGAAGATTTGCTCTCCGAAATCGACGATACCTTCTCCGAAGCACTTCTGCGGCTCATCGATGCCAAGGGGAAAACCGATCCCGAAGTGTATAAACGGGCAAACATCGACCGCAAGCTATTCTCGAAAATTCGCAATAATCCCGCCTACCAGCCCAGCAAGACCACGGCATTGGCTTTCGCCGTAGCATTGGAACTCAATCTTGACGAGACACGGGACTTCATCGGCAGAGCCGGTTACGCCATCTCCCACAGTAACAAACTGGACATCATTGTGGAATACTTCATCGACCGCGAGGAATATGACATTTTCACCATCAACGAAACGCTCTTCGCCTTTGGGCAACCTTTGCTCGGCTGCTAAAATGTCGCATGACGAGCGACCATGCCGACAGCCGCTCTTGGTAAAATGTGAACATCAAATACGAAGGAGTGATTTTCATGTTGGGAGCAATAGTCGGTGACATCGTAGGTTCGGTGTATGAGTGGCATAATATCAAGACCAAGGATTTTC
>CALGGN010000152.1 GCA_937915915.1 uncultured Selenomonas sp.
TTACATCTTCATTTTTGCTTAATTCTTCTAAACTTTGATAAAATAATTCAAAATAAGCATTATTTGCTTCTTTTTGTTAGGTATAAAATCCCAATAACTGAAATTCAGTATCTTTATTATAATAGTCATCTCTATATAAGAACATAACAATGTCGGCATCTTGTTCAATTGACCCCGAATCACGCAGGTCAGACAGCATTGGGTGTTTGTCATCGCGCGATTCAACCGTACGCGACAATTGCGACAATGCAATTACGGGCACATCTAATTCCTTGGCCAGCATTTTCAGACCACGTGTGATTTCGGATAATTCCTGGACACGATTGTCGTTTTTGCGACCGCCCGGCGAGGTCATTAATTGCAAATAATCAATAACAATTAATGCAATGCCACTATGCTTTCGTGCCAATCGACGTGCGCGTGTGCGCATCATTGGAACCGACATGCCCGGTGTGTCATCAATATAGATCTTCGCCTTGGAAAGCTTGTCTGCCGTATGGATGAGCCGTTCCCATTCCTCATCCTCCAGCTTCCCTGTCCGGAGGCGCTGGGAGTCAATGCCCCCCTCGGAGCAGAGCATGCGCTGCACCAGCTGCTCCTTGGACATCTCCAGCGAGAAAAACGCGACAGAGCTCTCATGGAGCGCCGCATAGGCCGCTATATTCAGGGTGAACGCTGTCTTTCCCATGGATGGCCGCGCCGCGACCAGCACCAGATCGGACTTCTGCAGGCCCGAGGTCAGCTCGTCCAGATCCTTGAAGCCTGTCGCGATCCCCGTAAGCCCTCCCTGTGATTCAAAGAGGCTTTCCACGCGGGAAATCGTGTCCATGAGGATATTGGAGATCGGCTCAAATGCCCCGCCTTTCTGATTCGCCGCAACCGCAAGGATCTTCTTCTCCGCATCGTCCATGATGTCCGCGACTTCCTCGGCATCCTCATAGGCCTTGCCCGCGATTTCCGTCGCCGCGTCGATGAGACGGCGGAGCTCCGCCTTTTCCCGCACGATCTTCGCATGATAGGCGAGATTCGCGGCAGTCGGAACGGTATTCGCAAGATCCGTGACAAAGCTGATGCCGCCCACCTTGTCAAGCACCTGTTCCTTGCGAAGTTCCTCCGTCAAGGTCACCAGATCCACGGCTTCGTTTTGAGTGAAAAGCGTTTCGATGGCGCCGTAGACGATGCGGTGCGCTTCCCGATAGAAATCCTCCGCACGCAGCATCTCCTGTGCCTCCGTGATAGCCTCCCGCTTGATGAGCATGGCCCCCAAAACGGCCTTTTCCGCTTCGATGTTCTGCGGCGGCTTGCGTTCCGCTCCGCTCATGCTGCCCCCTCCGCTTTCTGCTCTGACGGCTGCGCTTCCCTCTTCTTCGGCATCTCCTCAAAGATGTATCGGAACGCCTCTTCCGCTGTTTCCACCGCATGGATTTCCAATCCCAGATGCTCCTTCGGGATATCCTTTGCGTTTTCCTTCGGGATCACCAGCACCTTGACCCCTGCCTGCTTCGCGCCGTAGGCCTTCTCGAACACGCCTCCCACGGGGCGCACACGCCCCTGCAAAGAGATCTCGCCCGTGACCGCCACATCCTGATGGATGCGCGCCCCCGTGACCGCGCTCACGATGGCGGACAGGATCGCCGTACCGGCGCTCGGCCCGTCGATATTGCCGCCGCCGATCACGTTGATATGCAGGTCATAGTCATGGATATCTTCCCCCGTGACGCGACGCAGAACGGAGGCCGCGTTAAAGACGGAATCCTTCGCCATGCTGCCCGCCGTCTCATTGAAGCGCACGGTTCCCTTGCCCTTTTCATGGGCGGGGAATGCCACAGCCTCGATCTCGATGACCGAACCCAAAAAGCCCGATACGCCAAGCCCAAAAATGTGTCCTGCCATGCACTTGTCCGATGCCTTCTTGGTGACGAACTGAAACAGGCGGCTGACCTGCGCCACCTCGTAGATATCCTGCTTCTCGATGGTGATTCCCTGCGTCAGCTCGGACAGCATCTGCGCCAAATCGTCCCCCGTTTCAGCCTTCACAATCCCATCCGATTCCGATGCACTGCCGTCTTCCGATGATACAGCCTGCTCTCCATCCTTTGCATCCGCCTCTGTTCCCTCCGGTGCCTTGCCGCTTTCCGACGGCGCGGCCTGCTCTCCGGAGGCAATCTTCACGTCGCGTTCCAGCGCAGCTTTTGCCGCCAGACGCTCCGCTTCCTCCCGGATGCCGCAGCGCTCCAGTGCCAAGCTATAGGCATCCGCAAGGATGTTGATGGCCTTGCGGCCCTCGATGGTATATTCGCTGATGAGCTCTGCCACTTCATCGGCAAGCTGCACATGGAGCTTCTTTGCCGCATTCCGCACGATGATTTGGATATGTTTCGGCGTCAGCGGCTCAAAGTAAAGCTCTGCGCAGCGGGAGCGCAGCGCGGGATTGATATGGCCCGCATCCCTGGTCGTCGCGCCGATCAAGACGAAATCCGCAGGCGCACCCTCTTCAAAGAGCTTGCGGATGTAGGGAGGCACACGCTCATCCGTCGGGTCATAGTAGGCCGACTCGAAAAAGGCGCGCTTGTCCTCCAGTACCTTCAGCAGCTTGTTCTGGAGCATCTCGTCCATCTCGCCGATCTCGTCGATGAAGAGGATCCCGCCATGGGCATCCGTCACCAGCCCCGGCTTCGGCTCGGGGATTCCGCTGTCCGCAAGGCTCTTCTGCGCGCCCTGGTAGATCGGGTCGTGCACAGAGCCAAGGAGCGGATTCGTCATATCCCGCGGGTCCCAGCGGAGCGTCGTACCGTCCGTCTCCACAAAGGGCGCTTTCTCATGAAACGGCGAAAGCTTTGTGCCGCGCGCCGCTTCCAGAATGAGCCTTGCCGCGGTGGTCTTCCCCACGCCCGGCGGCCCGTAGAGCAGCAGATGCTGCGGATAGGGCGAGGTCAGCTTGGCGCGGAGCGACTTGACCGCCCGTTCCTGCCCCACGATCTCCTCCAAGGACTTCGGCCGCAGAAGCTCCATGACGGACTGTGTCAAATGCACCTTCTCCAGCGCCTCCAGCGCCTCCCGTTTCTTGGCATCCTGCGGCGTCTCCGCATCCGCCTTTTCCTCCTTCAGCACCTGCAGACGGATATCCTTCACATAGTCCTGATGCTCCTTCTCCAGCTTTTCCGTGATCCGCTTTTCGATCTTGTCCTCCACGCTGCGCCGAGCCATGATGTCCGCGAGACGTTCCGAGAGCTGTATCAGCTGCGCAGGGATCTCGTTCTCCTTCGGCGCGGGCCCCAGCGTCGGATTCTCCTCCAGAATGCGGCGGATGGCCAGAATGCGCTCCCCCGGATCCTCTGACCTCATGTAGCGCAGCGCATCCATCTTCCCCGCCTGGATCACCAGCCGATCTGCCCCCATGATATCCACCAAAACGGCATAGAGCGCAGAAATCTCCCGATCCAGCTCTGTCTCCACACGCTGCTCCGCCGACTGCTGCTTCTTCGGCGCCTTGCGGAAGATACGCAGCAATTTATTCAATAGTCCCATAATACTCCTTCTTCTCTCTTCGAAATACACTCCATACATCATACCGCAATCCAGTGTAAAAAGCAATGAAACGAGCCTCACACTTTTCCTTGACCAACATCGCCCTGCACTATATAATGTAGGGCGATAAGCTACCCAAAATCTAGGAGAGGCAGGTGCCCATGATGATCACACCCGAACTGATTGCACGCATCAACGAGCTCGCACGCAAGAAACGCGCGGAGGGACTGGATCAGCAGGAACTGGACGAGCAGGCGGAATTGCGCCGTATCTACCTTGACAGCATCAAGGCGCAGGTGAGGGACATGCTGGACACGATTGAATTCGTAGATCCCGAGTCTCCTTCGCAGCATGTCTTCCATCAAACCCAGATCGACCTTGTGGAACGTCCGCTGCACTAGTATAACCCATTCCAAATAACTTGCTGTTTGACTTGTCTAAATTTCCATGAACTGTGTCTTCGATCGCTTGACGTAGCTCTGCTACGACTGCGCTCCTCATCCTTGTTCATGAAAATTTATCCTGCGTGAAACAGCAAGTTATTTAAAACGTGTTATACTATATGCAGGATGCCTTGTCTCTAGGTATCCTGTATATTTTTCTGCATTTCTTTACTTTTTCTTGGTATATTTTATTTTTTAGGAGGATTCTTGTGAAAAATACATCCATAGGGTTCATCGGAGGCGGAGCTTTAGCAGGTGCATTGATCAAAGGCATCGCTGGGAAGCTGGTGGAAAACCCTGCCAATATTTATGTGTCCGACCATAAACAGGAACGCTGCGACGAACTCCATACTGCCTACGGAGTGACCGCTGCGGTCGGCGCCGAAAACTTTCTTTCAAAAGCGGACATCCTGGTGCTCGCCGTCAAGCCTAAGGATGCACGGGCCGCAATGCAGCAAGTATGCGGCTCTGTGCGGGGGGATGCCATCATCATCTCCGTCATCGCAGGCATGCCGCTTTCCATCGTCGAAGAGTATTTCCCAACGCAGCCTGTCTATCGTGTCATGCCGAACACCCCGCAGGCTGTCGGCTGCGGCATGGCGGCATATACGGCAGGCAGCCATGCAGAGGACGAGGCAACGCGGCAAGTTCATGAGCTTTGGTCTTCCGTCGGCCTTGCCCTGCAAGTGGAAGAACGGCTCATGGATGCGGTCACAGGGCTTTCTGGAAGCGGCCCTGCCTATGCGTTCCTCATGATCGATGCCCTCGCCGATGGCGGCGTTGCAGCAGGCCTCCCGCGTCAGGCAGCGATCCAAATGGCAGCGCAGACCCTGCTCGGCTCTGCCAGGATGGTGCTTGAAACCGGACTCCATCCCGATGTTCTCAGGGATCAGGTCACCTCGCCCGCCGGAACCACCATTGCCGGAGTGCGTGAACTGGAAAAGGCGGGTCTTCGCAGCGCCCTCATCGAAGCCGTGCTTGCCGCGACAGAGCAATCGAAAAAACTCGGAAAATGATATTTGATAACAAAGGCTGCATCGCCAAAACAGACGATGCAGCCTTTTCATCAGCTTATATTATGGAAGAAAAAGACACAAGAAACATCAGAGGATCTTCTGCAGATAATCCTTGATTTGGTCGCCGTCCTCCATCTTCATGACATCGGCAAGGATTTCCTTTGCCTTGATGGAGCTGATGTCACGGATCTTTTCCTTGACCCGCGGAATGGACGGAGCGCTCATGGAGAGCTCGCTGATGCCCATGCCCAGGAGCAGGACAGCCGCATTCGGATCGCTCGCCATTTCGCCGCACATGCCCGCCCAGATGCCGTTCTCACGAGCGGATTCGATGGTGAGCTTGATGAGGCGGAGCACCGCCGGATTGAAGTGGTTATAGAGATAGGAGATGCTTGCATTTCCACGGTCTACAGCCAGCGTGTACTGCACAAGGTCGTTGGTTCCGATGCTGAAGAAGTCCACGTATTTTGCCAACACCGGTGTCATGACGGCAGCAGCGGGGGTCTCCACCATGATGCCCACTTGGACGCTGTCGGAGTATTTTTTGCCCTCATGGGTGAGTTCCGTTTTGGCCTCCTCAACCAGTTCCTTGACCGCCTTGAACTCCTCCACATTGATGACCATCGGCACCATGATGGCGGCCTTTCCATAGACGCCGGCGCGGAGGATGGCCTTGAGCTGCGGCATGAAGAGATCCTTGCGCTTCAGGCTGATGCGCACGGCGCGGTAGCCGAGGAATGGATTTTCCTCAGGAGGAATGTTGAGATAGGGCAGGGGCTTGTCGCCGCCGATGTCCATGGTGCGGATGACGCAGAGATGCCCATTGCACTTCTCGATGGCTTCCTTGTAGAGCTTGAACTGGTCCTCCTCCGTGGGGATGTCTTCGCGCCCCATGAACACGAATTCGGAGCGGAACAGACCCACGCCCTCGCAACCATAGTTGTTGGCGTTGTCCACATCGGTGGGAAGGCCGATATTTGCCATGAGCTCCACGCGGACACCGTCTGTAGTGACGGCGGGCAGATCCTTGAGCTGGGCATAGTGAGCCTTGAGCTCTTCCTGCTTCTTGATTTTTTCCTGATAGCTGGCGTGATCCTCTTCGGATGGACGGATGAGGATATCGCCCTTTTCACCATCCACGATGACGGGATCGCCATCGGCAATCTTGTCAATGGCGGAACCGACACCGACCACGGTCGGGATGGCACGCGCCTTTGCGATGATGACCGCATGAGCCGTGGTGCTGCCGGCACCCAGGATGACGCCTGCAATCTTGTCTGTGGGGAGACCTGCAATGACAGAGGGCTCAATCTCCTGCCCGCAGAGAATGACAGCACCGTCACCGATTTCCGGCTCTTTGACGCCCAGGATGTATTTCGCGATGCGCTTGCCCACATCCCGCAGATCCACAGCGCGGGCGGCGAAGTATTCATCGTCCATCTGCTCAAATTCGTGCGCCATGTCCTCGGCTGCCCGCAGGATGGCATGGGGAGCGCTGGGCGTTTCCGCTTCGTCCAGTTTCTCCATAATCTTGTCTGCCAATGTCGGATCCTGCATCATCAGGCGATGGGCATCCATAATGCCTGCCTGCTCCGTCAGTTCTTGAGCCTTGAGCTGCTCGATGCTCTTTGCCAGATTGTCCGATACGGCAACCAATGCATCCTGTGCCTTCTGCTTCTCCGCTTCCTTGTCGAGCGGCCGGTAGTTTACCAAATATCCATCGAGATTCTGTCCGGCCAGCATGATTTTGCCGATTGCGATACCGGCAATGACGCCCTTGCCTTGCACTTTTTCTGCCATGTCTCGTCCCCCCATTGATTGAAAATAATTTTGTTGATATACTGCATCCAGAATCAGTATATCAATACAGTAGCCATTCCTGCTGTATTCGAAAAAAGAGGCGGAATCTCCGCCTCCTCCGGGGAAATCTCCCCCTCAGGTTATTCCTCGCCAAACTTGGATGCAACAAGATCGCGCAAGGCCTTCGCTGCATCTGCCTCATCCGGACCATCCGCGCAGATTGTGATTTCGGTGCCCTTGACAAGGCCCATGCTCATGATCATGAGGATGCTCTTGGCGTCAACCGTCTTGCCCTTCGCCTTGATCTGAACCTTGGATTTGAACTTGGTTGCCGTCTGAACAAAAATGGATGCCGGACGCGCATGGATACCTGTCTTGTTCTCAATCGTAATGGTTTCTTCTGTCATTGAATACCTCTCCCATCTGTGATAGATTCTGTTGGCGAATCCCTGCCTCGAGTGATTCTATATTTCTATATATTCGCCACTCAAAGAGTTTCTCCTTCTCTGTTGAAAAAGATTTCTTTCCAACAGGCATTGCCCCTGCACGCACTTCATCAGAGACGTCGCTTACAGATTGCATTATATCATAGCATTGTAAATTTTTCCACAATTTATCGAACAAATTTTGAAAAAATTCTTCCGATGTGTGAGAAAGCTGCCAGAAAACGTTTTCCTAAAAACAAAAAAGAAAAAAAGCTGGTAAAATTCATCCATACAGTATAGAATAGACAATTGAGTGGCAGGATTTTTCAAATCGACGGCGAAATCACTTATCGATGTGCATGTCCGCAGGCGATTCAAATCCTGCAAAGTCTTGATGAAAGGGAGGGATTTGCTGTGACTTTTTTTCTCGTGGTATCCAGCATCATGGCACTCAGCATTTACCTCATCCATAAGCTGACACATTTCTTCGGCTGCGCCGCAGAGTGCCGTTCGCTGCTCCTGTGCGCTTTCATGGCCTTTGCCGTCACGATCTCGGCGATCCTGCTGTCCCCCTATTTGACGCAGGATTACTATATACGCTTGGGCGTGCTGATCGTCGCGGCGGGCGCCATTGTCACGCTCTACAATGAACGGCTGCTGCGCCGCTCCGCTGCCGTGTCTGCCGTAAGCAGCGGAGCCGTTCCGTCAGAGACCCTGCCGGACGAGGCTGCTGCCGAAACGGTCGTCCAAGCGAAGGCCAAGCATGCATCCGCTTCCGCGAAATCGCAGAAGCCAAAGGAAAAGAGCCGGAAGCAGTCAGAGAAGATTTCTGCGGAATCTTCTCGTTCCTCAAAACCGGCTCGGGAGGATGCGAAGCCGGTACAGCCCTCGAAGCAGAAAGAGCTGTCTCCGCCAAAGGAGAAAATCAAGCAGAAGCATGTGGGAGATGCGGTTGCTCCCCCGCCCAAAAAGCTGGGCGCTGCTCTGGAGGCAAAGGATGCCGCCATCACCTTCGATTCCCTCGACAGCCTGCTGGATTATGCCTATGAGCAGAGATCCCAGGGACATCGCCGAAAGGCGATCAGCGCTTACCGGCAGGCGCTGAGGCAGTACTCCGAAGATCCGTACGTGCCGTTCATTGCCATCGATTTGGGCAACATCTATAAGGAAAGCGCCGATTACGACGAAGCGATCCGTGTATATCGAGAGTCTCTCAGCATCCCGCTCATTGCGGCAGACGATGCCACCTATCGGGAATTTGCGAAGAATCTCTCGTATCTGCGCACGGTCCAGTATATCCTGACCAAGCACAATGCCTTGGGCACGCCGTTCCAGAAGATCCCTGCCGAATATCTGGCAGAGATCGAGACCATGTTCCAAGAACGGCCCCAGCAGGAAAGCAGTCAATTACACTAGAAGCATTGCTTCCAGAAGTTAAGGAAGCAATCTCAAATAATCAATGGAGGAATTTTCATGAAAAAAAGCGTAGAAATCCTTGGCCTGCCGGTCATCAGCATCACGGAGGGCCGTGAGCTCGGCATGAGCAAGACCCTGCTGATGGATGCCAAGAAAGGCATCGTCGCCGCCATTACCATCGAGGATGAAGACTGGTATCGCGGCGTAAAGCTCATTCCGTACGAATCTGTCATTGCCATTGGCGATGATGCCGTGACCGTCACCAACAGCGAGACCATCTTGAAACTGGATGATGCCGGTGATTTCGAGAACTTGCTGGATGAGAACATCCGGATCATCGGAACCAAGGCAATCACTAAAACAGGCACCATCCAGGGCAAGATCTCCGAGGTCTTCGTCGGCGACAGCGGCAAGATCGAGAAATGCGAGATCACCGCTCCGGACGGCACCACAAGTGAGGTGACCGCCGACCAGATTTCCATCTTCGGTAAGCAGGTAACGGTTATTGACCCCCCCGGGGAAAAAAAAAATAATGAAATGCCCAGTGCTCCTGAAGCTCCGAAAGCTGCTCCCGCACAGCCGGAAGCTCCGAAGGCCGAAGCAGCACCGAAAGCTGAGGAAGCGCCCAAGGCCGCTGAACCTGCCAAGGCAGAAGAAGCACCGAAGGCTGCTGCTCCGAAAGAAGAAGCAAAACCAGAACCCAAGAAGGAAGCTCCGAAAGCTGCTCCTGCTCCCAAGGCTGAGCCCAAGAAAGAGGCTCCGAAAGCAGATGCCGCAAAACAGGCCGCTGCTGACAAAGCGTCCGAAGAACGCCATCGCCGATTTCTCCTGGGTAAGAAGGCCGCTCGCGACATTAAGATGGATAACGGCATCGTTATCGTAGAAGCTGGCCAGGACATCACCGAGGAAGTTCTCCAGAAGGCAAAACTGGCTAACAAGTTCATCGAACTTTCCATGAACGTACAATAAGATTGTACAACAAATAGGGGCTGTGAAATAACACAGTCAAAAATAAAGGCGGTTCGTAGACTAAAAACAAGTCAACGAACCGCCTTTTGTGGTAAAATTTTCTTACCATGAAAAATTCAACCACTAACTATTCTAAACCCAAACAGGCTATTTTGCCAATATTTATTTCGGATTATCTGGATATCTGTGACCCGGTGCTGGTTTTCGACCGATTTATGGAGGAAATCGACTTGGAGAAGTATCTGAATCAGATTCCGGCTCATGTCGCCGGACGCATCAGGTACAACCCGGCCAGTATGCTGAAAACAGTGCTATTCGGATTCATGACCTACGGTTATATCTCATTGCGTGAGCTGGAGGACAACTGCAAGGTCAACCTGCGTTTCATGTATCTCATGGAACACAAAACACCATCTTATCGTACCTTCGGCTATTTTATCAATGAAATACTAAAGCCGTCAGTGGAAGAATTGTTCAGCGATATCAACAAAAAAATATTTGCCGAGCAGCATGTCGACCTAAGTCACCTATATATTGACGGCTCAAAATTTGAGGCTAATGCCAATAAATACAGCTGGGTATGGCGCAAAGCAACAGAAAAGTCCAGATACCGCCTGTTTGCCAAAATCACAGCGCTGCTGGACGAAATCAATGACGAGCTGGCTGGCTTTGGCATCAAAATCGAAACAAACACGGAATATGTTCCTGCCTATTTGGACGAGATAATAGATCGATATACCAAAATACAGAATATCGATGAAAACAGCTTCGTTCACGGGCGAGGCCATCATAAGACACCTCAGCAGCGTCATTTTGAGCGCCTTCAGGAATATAAAAACAAGCTGAGCGAATATGTTGAGAAACTGGACACCTGCGGGGATGGCAGAAACAGCTATTCCAAAACGGACCAATCCGCTACCTTTATGCGGATGAAGAAAGATTATATGCGTAACGACCAGCTGCTTCCTGCCTACAACGTTCAGTTTGGCGTGGCGGATGAATACATTGCGGTGGCAGATGTTAATCACTACCGTTCCGACATGGACTGCTTTGTACCTTTAATGGAGCAATTTCATAAGATTTATGGCTTCTATCCGAAATACCCCGTTGCCGATGCAGGCTATGGTTCATACAACAACTACATTTACTGTGAGCAAAAAGACATGGAGAAATATATGAAGTTTCCGATGTTCAAAAAGGAAACCACTGACAATAAGTATCGGAATGACCCTTTTCGCACCGTAAATTTTAAGATTGACGAGGATGGCATACTTCGGTGTCCTGCCGGCAAAGCCTTTCACTTCCTGTATCGTCAAAACGTACGAGGGAACAAGTACGGTCGGCAGGAAGAAGTTTATCGCTGTGAGGACTGTTCTGGCTGTCCGTATGCTTCCAAATGTAAAAAGACCGACAAAAACAAAACCATACGTTTGAATCAGGAGCTTACCTCAATGCATCAAGAAGTTGTGGATAACTTAGAAAGCATCCACGGAGCACTTTTGAGAATGAACCGTTCCATCCAATCAGAAGGTACTTTTGGCATAATGAAATATGACCGCTGGTATAAGCGAGTTGTGAGAAAAGGAATGGAACAGGTAAGACTGGAGATTTTTTTGGTTTCTATAGGGCATAATCTTTATAAGTACCATAATAAAATCAATCGCACAAAATTAGCCGCATAAACAGATAGTGAGCTGTTCTATGGGGAAAGGGGCATTGTGCTCTTTTTTAGATTGCAATGATATAAAATATAAAATCGCGCAATCAAAAAGCGCTGTGGATAAAATGCTTTCGCATTTCATCACAGCGCCTTTTAGAATGGCATCTACTTTAT
>CALGGN010000153.1 GCA_937915915.1 uncultured Selenomonas sp.
ATGCCCGAGGATGCACTGAAGAACGGCATCCATGTCAACTATACCGAGGTGCTTCGCAAAAAAAGCGAAACCATAGAAAAATTCTCAGAATTGTTCAAATAAAGCCGCCTCGATGAAAGGAGAGAAAGTATGATGTTCACGAAAAAATCTGTGTGGAGTGTTTTCCTTGCCGTCATGCTCGTGTTGACAGGGGGGTGCAGCTACAGTTTCAGCCAAAGCACGGAAACATCGGTTGGTGTTGATGCGGACGGCAAAATTGATGCGAATGCCACGACCTCAGTTTACACAGAACGTGTAGAAAACGGCAAGACGGTCAACCACCACGCATCGGCATCCGTGGGCCGCAAAGGTGCGTCCGCCGGTGCAGAGCAAGCGGCCTCGTCTCATTCAGAAGAAGGCATAGCCTTCACCGTTGAGGATGCAGATCTGCGGAAGGGCGAAGCCGAAATTGTCGGGTACTTCATAAACGATGGTCCCAAACCGATCAAACTTGGAAAGGTATATCTGTCCTTCACGTTCTACGACGAGAAAGGGAAAAAAATCTGGGAGGATGAGACTGTCGTCGAGAATTTTAACCTCGTTGTCAATTCCGGGGAAAAGGCACCGGCGGATTTCGTCATCACGAATCCCCAAGCTCCCTTCTTCGATGGTTCATTCGATTTGAAATACCATATGGAGTATAGTAAATAAATCAAACAAAATTATTTTATAATATTATAAATTTTGTTATAATATACATAGCGAACCTACGGGAACTGCACTTTAGAAAGGTTGAGCCGAGAAAAGAGCCTCGTTTCTACGTATTCGAGGAGACATCATCCTTTGGCTCGTAAAAATGTTCAAGGTTGGCGTAGGGTATCTCGCACAGCGGCAGAGCCGCCTATTTGAAAACAGCAAAGCATAAACACGTATTCCCAAATAGCGAAAGCCTATGGGATAGAGGGCGTAGTGCTGCGCCCAGTTGTAGTAGTTGCTGCGTAGACCGCTTGCTTGGTTGAGGGTTCGCCCGATACTCGGTTTGTCGCGAGTAGTTAATGAGCAACAAAGTTTATTAAACAATTTAACATTATTTGTTGAGTTTGTTTATAAATACAGCATGACCGGACGTTGAAATTCCTCCCTTAGTGGCAACGTGAACTGGTTCATTTGCTATTCACCGCCCAGTTTGAAAAAGCAAACGGCACATTGTCCGGTGTGGTATAGGTGCTATACAAGTTTCTGTCCTTAATCTGCATACCAATCAATTCGTCACCGCTCTTGTCAGTGTACTTCACCACCGCCGAGCGCACACTTGCGCCTTCCCGTTCCACATCCGTCAGCCCCACCCACTGATCGGGATAGGTTTCCGCTATCTCTTTCCACGTCATGCGCTTTCCCATGGCTCATCCTTCCTTTCGCAAAAATTCACACATCTTATAATTTTATCATAGCTTGTTTGCCTTTGACTGTCAATCAAAACAGGAGGTATCCATGAACCGTACATACAGATCCATTGGCGCAGCAATCCTCTTTTCCACTTGGGGATGAACGGATTATCCCGCGGGAAAAACTTCACCCTCAGCTACCGGGCAGGACTTCACACAGGCCCCCTTGTCCCGGACTCCGAGGCAGCCGAGGAACTTGGCCGGCTCGGAGACACCACGGGGCGCTTTACCAAGGGAACACTCGACCTGACCGCAGTGCAGGGGCTTGGCAGGGATTTCGACATGCTGCTGAAACTCTCCGGGCAAAAAGCGGGCAGCAATCTGGACAGCTCCGAGCATATCTACCTGGGCGGTGCCCACGGCGTAAGAGCCTATCCCCAAGGGGAAGCCTCCGGCGACGAGCTCATGAGCCGGGACGCCGCAAGCCGCCAGAGAATCTGGTTCATGGCGGGGAAGATGTTTTGAGAAAATCAGGGGGCGGATGCACGCCCCCTTTTTTTCTCCCGAAGAGGCGCCGCTGTTTCGGGATGCGGCGGTGACTTGACTTCTTTCCGGCGATGTGGGAAAATCATGGCAACGCTTGAAGATCGCAGGGAAGGAGGGAGCCTGTCATGGAGAAGCAGGAACGGTATTTTCTCTACCTCATGTTGAGCCTTGCGGTTTTGGGGCTTTTCTGCTATGGGCTGTACTACCTGTCCAGCGTGGATTATTCGGCGCGGCAGAATGAGCATCGCAGGAAGCTGGGGGCGGTCTATATGACGCTCAACAATCCCTTTTATGAGGTCATTGACGAGGAAATCCGCACGGAGGTGGAAAATCACGGGGATGTCCTCCTCAGCCGGGATCCTGTGCTGTCCGTGAAGCGGCAGACGGAAATCATCCGGGAGCTGGTGGAGAGCGGCGTGGAGATCATCTTTGTGAATCCCGTGGACTGGGAGCACATGGAGCCTGCGCTGGAGGTCGCGCACAACGCCCATGTGCCCGTGATCGCGATTGATACGAGTGTGCAGGATGACCGCTATGTGACGGCGACCATCGTGTCGGACAATTATCTGGCAGGGCAGCAGTGCGCGCGGCATCTGGTGGAACATTCGGAGGGCGGAAAGGTCGCGCTGCTCAAGCATTCGCAGGCGCGGTCCTCCGTGGACCGCATGGCGGGATTTTGTGATTTCCTTGGGGCGTACCCTGATTTTGTGATCGTGGACGAGGAGGAATGTCTGGGGCAGCTGGAGCTTGCCATGCCCGCGATGCAGCGTATGCTGGAGCGCCATCCCGAGATCGATGTGGTCATGGCCCTCAATGATCCCGCGGCGATGGGGGCGATAGCGGCGCTGCGCGCATCCGGGCGCCTCGCGGATGTGCGTGTGTACGGTGTGGACGGCGTCCCGGAGACGAAGGAGATGATCGCGGAGGGGCATATGACGGCAACCGCAGGGCAGTCTCCGCGCAGGCTGGGGCAGCTGGCGGCAAGGGCGGCTTATCAGCTCTTGGAGGGACGGGAGCCGGGGCGCCTGACCCGGATCCCGACACATCTTTTGACCAAGGAAAATCTGCAGGGCAAGAGCTTGGAGGGATGGGACTGATGGCAGAACCGGAACAGGCTGCTCTGAGAAGTGATGCCTCCGCACGGGCGGGGCTCCATGAGCTGCTCTATGTATACAATGGGCTGGTGGTCGTCCTGTTGGCGGGCTTTATGGGCATCACCCAGGAAAAAGTGGTGAGCTCCATGACGGCGCGCGCCTTTCTGGAAAGCTTGCCCGCCGTGCCGCTGCCGCCTGTTTGGGGCGTGCTCTTTTCCATCGGCGCCTTTGGCACGCTCTTTTTCCTTGGCTGGCTCTATCGGCAGCAGGCGAAAAAGGCGTTGCGCCTCTGGCGCTATGGGCTGATGCTCGGCGAGATCAGCATCTGCATGCTGCTCATGTGGAGCCTGAACCTTGCCTATGACGGTGTCGTGCTGCTGGTGGTGGCGGATCTTCTGCACGGCTATGAGGGGCGGCACACCCGCTTCATTCTGCTGCTGGCCATGTCGGGGCTGTATTTCATCGCGAACTACTGGCTCATGGCGTCGCAGCTCCACGCGGTCCCCATAGAAGCCTACATTTCCTATTATAATGCATCGGCGCAGGCAGCGCTGAAATCCCTGCTCAATATTTTCACCTCCCTCAATATCATCTTGTTCGTCCTGTATGCTGTGGTGCTGGTGCAGAGCACGCATCGGGAAAATGAGCGCATCCAGAGCCTCAACGCGCAGCTCCATGACGCGAACCAGCGGCTGATGGCATATGCGCTGGAAGCGGAGCATATGGCGGAGACACGGGAGCGCAACCGTCTGGCGCGGGAAATCCACGATACCCTCGGCCATGCGCTTACGGGCATCGCGGCGGGACTGGATGCCTGCATGATGACGATGGAGACGGCGCCGGAGTTCACGAAGAAGCAGCTTGCGAAGATACGGGAGACAGCGCTTCGGGGCATCAAGGATGTGCGGCGTTCCGTGAAAAAGCTGCGTCCCGATGATTTGGAACGGCTTTCCCTCAGGGAGGCGCTGTTCAAGATGACGGAGGAATTCATGGCATCCTCCGGCATGGAGATATCCTATACCATTACGGGATGGCCGGAGCAGATGCGGGAGGACGAGGAGGAAGTCGTCTACCGCATCGTGCAGGAGAGCGTCACGAACGCGAATCGCCACGGCCATGCGCGGCATGTGGAGATCACGGTCAGCGCGGATGAGGAATGGATGCGCATCGTGATCGCCGACGACGGCATAGGATGCGAGCATGTGAAGAAGGGCTTCGGGCTGCGGCATATGCAGGAACGGCTGGAGCTTTTGAAGGGGACGCTGAACTACTGGAGCGACGGAGGCTTTATTTTGGAAGTCGCGATTCCGATGCATCAGCCCATGGTGGCAGAACAGGGGGAAGAGCCGTATGATTCGAGTGATGATCGCGGATGATCAGGAGCTGATACGAGACAGCCTGAAGGTCGTTCTGGACATGAACCCCGATATGGAGGTCACGGCAGTCGTGGAGAATGGGAAACAGGTTCTGGAGCGTCTTCGCAAGGGGCAGCCGGACGTGATTCTCATGGACGTGCGCATGCCCGAGATGGACGGGGTACAGTGCACCAAGGCGGTCAAGGAGCTTTATCCGGGCGTGAGCATCATCATACTGACGACCTTCGACGATGATGAGTATGTCTACAATGCCTTGAAATACGGTGCCAGCGGATATCTCCTGAAGGGCGTTTCGGTGCAGGAGCTTTCCGCCGCCATCCGCAAGGTCGTTTCGGGCGGCACGATTCTGAATCCCGATGTGGTGGGGAAGGTTGTGAAGCTTTTTTCCCGGATGGCGCAATCCAATATGGCTGCGGAGACAGCGCCTGTGCCGGCGGATTTCACGCGCACGGAGCGCAAGGTGGCCTGCCTGGTCGGCAGGGGGCTTTCCAATAAGGAAATCGCGGAGAAGCTCTTTCTGTCCGAGGGGACGGTGCGGAACAATCTGAGCGCCGCGCTGAGCAAGCTGGATCTCAGGGACCGCACGCAGCTTGCGATCTGGGCGGTGCAGACCGGGCTTGCGGCAAGCTCTGCGGAGGAACTGCCATGAAAGAGAAATTCGGACAGTGGAGGGGCATCTGGCTGCTGCTGTTCCTGTTTTTCCTGATCTTTGTGCTGCGCAGCTACGCCGTGCAGCCTGTGACGCTGAAGGTGGGGCTTTTTTCGGGCAGCGTGTGGGGCGTGCCTGCGGGAGATTCCTATACGGTGGCGGATGCGGCGATCGAGGCATTTGAGCGGGCGCATCCGAATGTGCGCGTGAAATATGTCAGCGGCATCCAGCGAAGCGATTATTCGGAGTGGCTGGCAGAGCAGGTGCTCAAAGGGGAGGAGCCGGATGTCTTTCTCATCCTTCCCGATGATTTCGCTCTCTATGCGTCCATGGGAGCTTTGGTGGATTTGCGGCCCTGGATACGCACGGACGGGGAGTTCCGGCCGACTGCCTACTATCCTGCGGCTTATTCCTACGGCCAGCACGGCGCGGCGCAGATGGCGCTGCCCATGGAGAGCATGCCGGTCCTGATGTTCGTGAACAAGACGCTGCTGGCAGACGAGGGAATCCCGATGCCGGACAGTGACTGGACGTGGCAGGATTTCTTGGCAATCTGCCGCCAAGTCACGAGGGATCGGGATGGGGACGGTGTGCTGGATCAGTTCGGCTGCTATGATCTTTCGTGGCAGCAGGCAGCGATGACGAATGGTGTGGTGCAGCTTTTCCGCGAGGATGGCAGGAGTTCTTATTTCGCCAGCCCGCGCATGGAGGAGACGGTGCGCTTCATGATGGAGCTTCATGCGCTGGAGGGCGGCAGGGAGGTCACGGCAAAGGACTTCGACATGGGGCATGTGGCGTTCCGGCCTTTTACTTTTGCTGAGTATCGGACCTATAAGCCCTACCCCTGGCGCATCAAGAAATACTCGGGCTTCGAGTGGGACTGCATCAAGCTGCCCGCCGGCCCGTCGGGCAACAACCAGACCTTCCTGGGGACGCTCCTTGCGGGCATCAGTCCGCGCACACGGCATCGGGATCTGGCGTGGGAATTCCTGAAAACCCTTTGCTACGACAAAGGCGTGCAGCAGCTCATCGTGCAGAAGTCGCAAGGGCTGCCTGCGCGCAAGGACATCTTGGATTCGGAGGAGTCCGGACGGGTGTTCCGGCAGGACGCAGGCGGCGAGCAAATGAATCTTCAGGTCGTGAGCGAGGTCATGGCGGAAGCGGTGGAACAGCCGCGCTTTGAACGGCAGGACGTGATGTTCTTTGCGGATGCGGAACTTCGGAAGATCATCAACGGGACGGTTCCTTACAACAATGCGTTGAATAAGCTGCAAAAGGAAGTCAATGCTTATTTGCAGTATTGACGAAATGAATGGGAAAAGTTAAACTATACATATAAGAACGCGTGTTTCGGATAAAACAGAATAAGACTTCATAAAAGCTAAGGAAACGCTGATTAAATGAAGTCGTCCAGATTGGCGTAGATTGCATGTCCCTCCCAAGGAGACAAACCGCAGTCATAGTGGTGCTATGTCGAGGATTTGTCGACACAGGGAGGACATGCAAGATGCGTCAAGATGGGCGGCTGAATTAATCAGTGTTTCCCTAATTCTTGAAGGCAAGAAAATCGGTGGAAAGACATGGGGAATGTTTGAATGAAAAGCGAAACATACCTAGAAAAAATACTGAAATTAAGAGAAAACGATACTGTAAAAGTGATTACGGGAGTTCGTGGCGTAGGGAAAACGACTTTGCTTGCGATGCTGGAGAGGACACTGAAAGCAGAGGGCGTCCCTTCCTGGCAGATCATCGCCATGGATTTCGATGCGATGCAAAACGATGAAATCCGGGACTTCCATCAGCTTTATGACTCGGTCTACGAGCGTATCCAAGGGGTGCCCCATGCTTATCTGCTCTTGGATGAGGTGCATCGGGTCGAGGGGTGGGAGAAAGCCGTCAATGCCTTTTTTGTGGGCGCTCCCGTGGATGTGTATGTGACGGGTTCCCATGCGGGCATTCTCTCGGAGGATTTCACCAAGCTCATGGCAGGGCGGTATGAGGAGTTCCGCATGTTCCCGCAGACGTTCCGTACCTATCTGGAGGCCTGTCCCGATGCCGTGGAGGAGGACCGGGACTTTATCTTCCCGCGCTATTTGAAGTTCGGCGGCCTTCCGGTGTCCGTTGCCCTGGCGGAGAAGCAGGAGCTTTTGCCTGTGATGCTGCAGGGCATCTACAATACGGCGCTCATGCGTGATGTGGTCCAGCGCTATGCGGTGCGCGACCCCGCCCTCATGGACAGCATGGCGCGCTTCCTTGCAGGGACGGTGGGGAAGCCCGTGTCAGCCAAGCGGCTCAATGACTACCTTGTGAGCGTGGGGCGCAAGACCACGGGCTATACGATGGACAACTATCTGCAGATGCTGACGGAGTCGAATCTTTTTTGCCGGGCGCGCCGCTATGATATCCGCGGCAAGGCGCATCTGAACGGCTCGGAGAAGTTCTATATGGCGGATATCGGGCTCAGCAATATGCTGCGGGGCTATCAGGATCTGGAGGACGGGCCGCTGCTGGAAAATGTGGTCTATCTGGAGCTGCGGCGCAGGGGCTTCTCTGTGTCCGTCGGCAAGCTCGGCTCGATGGAGGTCGATTTCGTGGCGGTCAACGCGGAGGGCCGGCGCATCTACTACCATGTGGAGCCCAGCCTGCAGGACGCAGGCGTGCGAAAGAAAGCCCTGCGCCCCTTGAAGAGCATTCCCGACCAGTACGAGAAGGTCATCCTCTCCATGGACCGCTCGGATGTCCGTGACTTCGACGGAATCCGCAATCTGAACATCGTGGATTTCCTGATGGGGGAGTGAAACGGGCGCAGCAAGAAAATTCCCTTTTCCGTGAAAACTTTCTCTTATCTTATTATACTTGAAAATATTATATCTCATAGTATAATATTTATATGAGTATATGCGGGAGGGAGTATCCATGCGCTTTATTGACAGAATTGACGAAATGACCGCTCTGGAACACGAATATCAGAGAGACAGCGCTTCGATGGTCATCGTTTATGGCCGCCGCCGTGTCGGCAAGACGGAATTGATTCGTCATTTTATTCAGAATAAGCCATCCCTCTATTTTCTGGCTACAGAAGAATCCGAATCCATGAATCGCATGTCCTTTCAGGAACAAACAGCGGATTTTCTGGACAGTGACTTACTTCGCAGCAGTTCCGTCGTCCGTTGGGAGGTTCTTTTCCAGCAGCTTGTGGCGGCAACAGACGGGCAGCGGATGGTCATTGTCATCGATGAGTTCCAGTATATCGGCAGGAGCAATCCCGCCTTTCTTTCGGTGTTTCAGCGCGTCTGGGACAATATTCTCAGCAAAGCCAATGTGATGGTCATTCTCTGCGGCTCCTTGGTATCGATGATGATGTCCCAGACACTTCACTACGATTCCCCCCTCTATGGCCGCCGTACCGCACAGATCAAGCTGCGTCCCATAACATTCCGTCATTATCACGAGTTTTTTGAGGAGCCTCTTTCCGAAGGCGGACTCATCCGACGTTACAGCATAACCGGCGGTATTCCGAAGTATATAGAAATGTTCCGGCAGTCTCGGGACTTGCGGGAAGCCATTCGGGGGAGCTTGCTGACCCCCTCCAGTTTTCTGTTTGACGAACCGAATTTCTTGCTCCAAAGGGAAGTCTCTGACATCGGCAGCTACTTCTCCATTCTGCGAGTCATTGCAGCCGGCAATCATAAACCGTCCAAAATAGCTGCATTGATACAACAGAAACAAACCAACCTGCCGCGCTACTTGAACGTCCTGATGGAACTCGATTTGGTGCAGCGTGAGGTTCCCGTCACGGAAGCGGATCCCGACAAAAGCAAGAAAGGCCTCTACCAGATCAGGGATAATTTCATCAGGTTCTGGTTTCAGTTTGTCTATCCGAACCGCAGCTATATCGAAATGGGACATGCAGATGTGGTCATGAACAAGCTCGAACAGAATTTCATCGATAGCCACGTCAGTTTCGTCTACGAAGAAATTTGCAGGGAACGGCTTTGGAACCTGTCAGCCACAGGCAAACTTCCCGGTTTGTTGGAGAATGTCGGCCGCTGGTGGGATAGCTCCCATGAGATAGATGTTGTTGGTCTTTCCGAAGAAGATAGACTTCTCGTACTTGGAGAGTGTAAATACTGGGCTGGCCCCACAGGGCTGAATGTTCTTGCACAGCTGGAACAAAAGGCGGCTTTCGTGGAATGGCACAGAGAAAAGCGGAGTGTCATCTATGTACTGTTCAGCATCCATGGATTCAGCGAGGACTTGAAGAGCGCTGCGGCTGCACGTAAGGATGTCCTTCTTGTTTGAAGGGAGAAAATACGGCTAAAAGCAAAACAGGGGCCGGGACAAAATGCTCTTGCATTTTATCCCGGCCCCCATTTCAAAGGTCGTATTCGATGACAGGATCGGCGCCGATGGTCACCAGTTCTCCCGGGCGGAGCGGCTGCATGTTGCTCACGGACTCATAATTCACGATGAGAACCGGGGAAATCAGATTGATTTGTTTCTTGCGCAGCAGCCCAAGATCCAGCCATAGAACCACATCTCCCGCCTTGACTTGCTGTCCCGGCTCGTAAAGTGCCCGGATCCCCTTGCCGTTCAGGATGACGGTATCCAGTCCGATGTGGACCAGCACCTGCACCCCTGTGGCCGTGGTGATGGCAAAGGCATGCTTGGTGTCGAAGAACAGCGTGATGATGCCGTCGCATGGAGCGATGACCTTATCGTTCTCCAAAAGGATCGCCAAGCCGTCCCCTGTCATGCGTTCGGAAAAGACGGGATCCGGCACCTTGCTGAGCTCAATGGTGCGTCCGGAAATCGGAGCGATGATCTGGCAGTGCTTTCGTGTCGTTTCCATAATCTGGCGCGCCCGGCTTCGGGAAGCAGGAAGCCGCTTTTGCGCATGTTCACCTGCCTTTGTCGTGAGGAACTGTTCGGATTCGTATACGCTGCTATCACTATTCTACATCGTTTCTTCGCGGTCGGCAAGGGATTTGGCAGAACTTTTCGGATGTTATGGAAGATTCGGCACGCTCTTGGTCATGGCGGCATAGCGGATGGTCTCATCAATGCGCTGCTCGGTGGCAAGTTCCTGCTTGTGAAGGCTTTCTGCGGTCTCCATCTCAAAGATGTTCTGGGTGCGGAGCCCGTGGATATAGTGCCGCCATGCACGGACGGAAAGATCTGTGGAATCCTGCCGCAGACGGGCAAGGTAGGAGGCTCCTGCCGGTGTCTGGATCTCGTCCAGCTCTCTTTGCCGCTGTTGCAGGAGGGGGATGACTTCGCTTTCCAGATAGTTCGCGATTTTTTTTCGCTGGCTTTCCGACAGCATTCCGCCGGATGAATTGTTCATTCGCTGGAAATTATACTGTTGGTTTTCGAAGGTATAGTTATATTTTTCTGTAATATCTTTGGTTGATGCAATGTAGCTTGAAATATCGTTGTGAATCAGCGGGGCTATTGCGTCCAAATAAGCGCGATAGTTTTTGATTTGTATGATTTTCCATCCGGATTCTTTCTTTTCCATGATGAGTTCCAGATGGAAGGGAGTCTGCGTATCTTCTTGCAGGACGGTGACATCCAGAGTGGCCTGCGCCCCTTTCTCATGCGGCGTTCCGATTTCCTGCAAATGCGTGCGGCGGATGAGGCTGCGTGCCAAAAGCGTCTCATAGTCAATGCCGAGCTGCCGCCCCTTCAGGATATTGGTGCCGTCTGGCAGCTTCCATTCGTTGGTGGCAATGTATTGCAGGATGGTCTGGTTGAGTCCTGCGGCCAGATGGGGCTTGATGAGAACATAGAACTTCTCGAACAAGGCGCGTGTCTGGGGCGTGATGGAGGCATCGTATTTGAAGAGATCCGAGGTCAGGTCATCATAGGCAAAGCCGATGACGCTTTCCAGATCCACATAATTCCGGAACCTTTCCGCATCCCGCTGCTCCATGGCTTGCTGCAGCTCCTTCACTGCATAAGCCGGTGTGCGGGTGTAGCACAGGAAGTACCAGATGCTGCCCCCAATCACAGCCGCAATCAGGACAAGCACCAAGAAGCGCTCCCGCCGAACACGTTTCTGCCGCGCCTGCAACGCCTTTTTCCAAGTATAATCGTCCATCCAAATCTCCTTGCTGAAGCTGTTCTCTTCTTTAGACAAGTACCATTATACTATATTTTTTCGGTGGTCGTAAAGATGGAAGAAGGCGGTGGGCTGGCAGGCGTTTATTCCTTCGGGAATCGGGAGGATTCCTGGATGATTTTATAAAAGTATTCCAGCTGGTTGTCAATCGCGCCCTTATGCTCTGCCGTGAGGGCGCGATATTTTTTGATATGCTCGGATTCCCCTGCATCCCAGACGACGCTTGGCGATCCAATTGGTCAGTTGACATTTGATGGTCTCGCTGTTCTCAGAACTCCG
>CALGGN010000154.1 GCA_937915915.1 uncultured Selenomonas sp.
CATGACAGAAAAAGACTCGGCAAGGGCAAAGGGGAATTAATCAGTGTTTCCTTAATTATCTTTGAATATCTCCGTTTTTCTTAGCCAAAAAATTTGACATAAAAGATGAAGATGTGGACTATTGATTAGTCACTCTCTTCACAGCCCCTAAATGCAGAATTATTCAAGATAATGCTCCTTGCATTGGATAATTTCGATTGTATTATCCATGATTCTGTAGACAAGCCTGTTGGTCTTGTCTATACGGCGGCTGAACCATCCTGTGTATCCATATCTTAATGGCTCAGGTTTACCAATACCTTCCATGATACCATCGCGTTCAATGCTTTGGATCAACTTGTTAATCCTCTTGAGTGTCTTCCGATCCTCTTCTTGCCATTGCAGATAGTCATCCCAGGCCTCGTCATCCCATACTTTACGCATCTATCAGTTCGTGCTCCTTGCCATGGCCGTGATTCATACGTTCAATTGCGGCATTCAAATGACGTCGATTCTCTTCGCTGTAGAAATGGTCAGGGGCGGCTACGCGGAAGGGAATTGCGCGTTCGCTCACTAGACGCTTGATGAAAATTGTGACAGCAGAAGAAATGGATAGTCCCATTTCATTGCAGATGATGTCGGCCTCAGCCTTTAAGGAAGAATCCACACGTACGGTTATCGTTGAGTCTGTAGCCATATTTAGCACCTCCTGAGAATAATATACATCAATGTTTAAACAATGTCAAAACAATATTGCGGATGCGACTTGAGGCCGATACAAAAACAAAAGCCAGTGGTGCAATGAGCACACCACTGGTACGACGGCGTCTTTTTTGTCAGAAAATGCTTGGTGGTCTCGTTGTAGGAGGCCGTCAAGCATCTTTTTTTCTCAGTGAAAGGATGCCCCCAAGCACAGCTCCGGCCAGTGCCGGAACGAGCCAGCCGAGCATGAGGCTGTAGAAGGGGATGTGGTGGCTGAGCAGGGAGTTGAGGGTAGAGATGTCAATGCCCGCGGCGTTGAGCCCGTCAATGATGCAGAAGGGCATGGTGAAGATGATGGCGCACCGATAGATGGCCTTGCGTTCGCCAATGAAGCGCGCGAACAGGGAAGTCAGCACGAGGACGATGACGACGGGGTAGATGGCCACCAAGAACGGCACGGAAAATTTGATGAGCTCCGTGAGACCCACGTTGGAGGTGATGAAGCTGAACAGGCAGCTCCATAGCACAACACGCTGATAGGCGATGCGGTTCTTCGTCACGGTGTTGAAAAACCAGGAGCAGGCCGATACCATGCCGCAGCTGGTCGTCAGACATGCGAAACCGATGATGAAAGCAAGGATCAAATTGCCCGTGGAGCCGAAGAAAATGCCTGCCGCGCTGGCGAGCAGGGCGCCGCCGTTCGGGGAGTGCCCGAGCACCGAGGCGCTGGTTGCCCCAAGGTAGGCAAGTGAGGCGTAAACCATTGCCATGAGCGTGACGGCGATACAGCCTCCTTTGATGCAGATTTTTCCGGCCTGCCAGTTGTCGTCGATGCCGCGCATGCGGATGGCATTGACCACAAGGGAACCGACGGCCAGGGAGGCGAGCAGGTCCATGGTGAGATAGCCGTCCTGGAATCCCTGCGCAAACGGCTCGTCCACATAGGTCCCTGTCGCAGGGAGGATGTCCCCCAAAGGAGAGAAGAAGGTTTTTGCGAACAGCACCATGAGAAAGAAGAGCAGAACGGGGGTGAGGAACCTTCCCACACGATCCACGATCTTGCTCGGATTCAGCGCGAGATAATAGGTGCACAGAAAGAAGCATGCTGTATAGATGGCCTGCACCAAGGTGACCTGTTCTTCGGACAGAAAGGGATGGATGCCGATTTCGAAGGAAACGGCGCCTGTGCGCGGAACTGCGAACAACGGCCCGATGGTGAGATAGAGGATGCTCAGAAGCCCGATGGCAAAGCGGGGATGCACCTTTTCCGAGATGAAGTCGGTGTATTTCCCTCCCTGCAGGGCGATCGCAACGATGCCCGTGAGAGGGAGACCGACGCCTGTGAGCAGGAACCCTGCCATGGCGGGCACGACATTCTGTCCGGCGGCCTGCCCGAGGGCGGGCGGAAAAATCAAATTGCCCGCGCCGAAGAAGATGGAGAACATCATCAAGGCGATGGCAAGAAGGTCAGTGGATTTCCATTGATTCATTTGAACACTCTTTTCCTGCAAGAAGCTTTGCATGTTTATTTTATGGTCACGTTTCTTCATTATACGTCAAATCATACGTCAAATCAAAAGAAATTTCCGCAAAATTGACAGTTCCTAAAGATTGTAGGAGATTGCAGCGTGATGTATAATAAACGGAATGAGTGTTTTGGGAGAATCGATTGATTTGGAGAGGGAGCGACGGTGCAGGATTTAGAGAAGCTGAATCACAGGACGGCATGGCTGTCTGTCATTTCCAATTCCGTGCTGGTGCTGCTGAAGCTGGCGGTGGGAGTCGCAGTGGGAGCCGTGAGCCTGATTTCGGAAGCACTGCATTCGGGCATCGACCTGCTGGCGGCATTGATTGCATTTTGGGCGGTACGGGCGGCTGCCCTGCCACCGGATGCGGAGCATGACTACGGGCATGGAAAGTTCGAGAATCTTTCCGCGGCAGTCGAGGCCGTTTTGATTCTCGGCGCATCCATTGGAATTGTCTATGAGGCGATGGAGCATTTCCAATCCGCCGAAATCCCTTCGATGCTTGGTTATGGCATCGGAATCATGCTGTTTTCCATCGTGCTGAATTTTTTCGTCTCCGGGCGGTTGCTGTCCGTGGCACGCCGGACGGGATCGCAGGCTCTGGAGGCGGACGGGCTTCACCTGCAGGCAGATATCTGGACCTCGGTAGGCGTGTTGACGGGTCTTGTGCTCATGCAGCTGACGGGATGGGCATGGCTGGATCCTGTCATCGCGATTTTCGTGGCGGGAATCATCTTCCGTGCAGGCTGGGGCATGGTGCGCAAGTCTGTGCGGGAGCTGACGGATGAAAGCCTGCCGGAAGCGTTGGAGGAAAAAATCGGAAAAATCCTGAGGCAGGAACCGGAGGTGAAGGGCTATCACTGTCTGCGCACAAGGCGCGCCGGAGCCTATCGGCTCGTGGACGTGCATGTGCAGATGGACGGCAATCTTCCGCTTTCCTATGCCCATGCGGTCTGCGACGCGCTGGAGCAAGACATCCGGGAGCAACTGGGGGCCTTCGATATCCTGATCCACGCGGAGCCGGTGCGGGGGCACAGCCCGGAAAGCAAACAGGATGTGCATGCGTTTTCCAAGCTGCGGGTGCAGCAGGAAGAAAATGGATACACACCTTCGCAGGCATCAGATGGAGCCGTTCTCGACAAATGAGCGCGCCAGCTCTGCACCTTCCTGTGTCAGGGCGTAGCTGATCGGAATATCGGATGTCTTTTTCCCCACGGGCGTCACATAGCCTTGCTGTTCCAGCTTTTCAAAGATGTGGCAGAGACGGGATATTCTGGCGCTTTCAAAACTGGTGAGATTTCTGCGCTGTATCTGGTATGTTGCTCCTGCCAGGAAATCGCAGGACTTCGCCATGTCAATCAGGCATCGGATCACGTGGTCTTGGGTTATCATTCTATTTTGCCTCCTTATGGATTATGTATACAAACATTATATCATATTTCGGGAAGGAACGGGAGGTGGAATAAAGTTTGATTTTTACGCCGCCGTTAAGGAAACACTGATTAATTCCCTTTTGCCCTTGCCGAGTCTTTTTCTGTCATGCTTCGTCAGATGCCGTTCGACGTAGCTCTGCTACGACTTCACGGCATCTTTCTTGCCTGACAGAAAAATCCTTCGACAATGACAAAAGCTCATTTAATCAGTGCTTCCTTAAATTTTTTTGTAAAAATTTATATTTTAACAAAATATTTAGCAGGAATAACAGCTGCATGTATCGAATATTAATCCGAGAAAAGGCAGGTGAATTTCATGGCAAAGAAGAAAAATTATGAGGAACTCATCTCGACGACCGAGCAAAAAATCGCTGATCGAAAAGAGCAAGTCAAGAAGCTGGAAGCTCAACTGAGAGAGCTTCGGGAGGAACAGTCTGCTGAGAAGAACAGGGAGCTGCTCAGGATACTGGACGAAAGAAATATTTCGGCACAGGATGCAATCAATGTTCTGAATGAGAGGTTCCCGGGCTGAGGATGACGGGCAATATTCTGCATCCATAATCATGGATTGAGGATATTGCCTGTTTTTATTTCTAAGTGGGCATCACGGTCATTATGAGGGAGATATGAACATGAAAAGAAGCAAGCTTTGCGCCGCCGTTTTGGCGGCTGTGATCGGTCTTGGAACTGCCGCATGGATGACGGATACCGAAGCAATGTCACGCGCGGAAATCGCGCAGATTTCCGTCAATCAAAGGGGAAGCAATTTCAAGTATTGGAACAAGGATGCAGTCTCTTATCAGGCACTTATAAACTATGTAAAGGACGTCACAAATAAAGGGAGCAAGAACTTTATTCCGGTGGAGGATCGTGTTGCCGTATTTGATATGGACGGAACCTTCCTTTGCGAGACTGCGCCCTATTATTTTGACGGAATGTTGTTCCTTGACCGGGCGCTTCACGACAGCAGCTATCAAGCATCTCCATCCACCCGGGAGTTTGCGCTGGGACTGGAGCGGTTTATCAGGAGCCATGATCCCGGTGACAAGCTTGGCAGCAGCGCACCCTATCAGGCTGCGGTATTTGAAGGGCTTGGCTATCCCGAATACACGGATTACGTTAAAAATTTCATGAAAACTCCGGTGGAGGGGCTTTCCAACCTGAAATGGGGCGAGGCGGTTTACCTTCCGATGGCAGAGGTCATCCAGTATTTGCAGAGCAATGATTTTGAGGTATACGTGGTATCGGGGTCGGAACGGCAGCTGGTGCGGATTATGGTTTGCGATATGCTGCATATCCCCGAGAATCATATCATCGGCACCGACATAGAAATCCATGCATCGCATCAGGGCGAAAAAGACGGGCTGGATTATGCCTACACAAAGGACGATTCTTTGGTGCGTGGCAAATTTGTCATCAAAAACCTGCAGATGAACAAAGTTTCGGCGATTGCCAGGGAAATCGGCAAACAGCCGGTGCTGGCCTTTGGGAATTCCAGCGGCGATACCAGCATGCTCAATTACACCGTGAACGGGAACAAGCACAAGAGTGCGGCCTTTTTCCTCTTGTGCGATGACTTGGAGCGCGAATTGGGGGATGCCGCAAAAGCGGACAAATGCCGTCAGCTCGCCGAGAAAAACGGCTGGGTGCCCGTCTCTATGCGGGACGATTTCAAAACCATTTACGGTGAGAATGTAACACGAGTAAAATGATTTTTTCGTGCGGCTGTTGACAGAGAATGATTTTCAGATTATAATGATGACCATAAAATGAAAAGCAAATTTGAGGACATGATGTTTGCGGGAAGCTCTCAGAGAGGGATCGGCCGGTGCGAGATCCTGGGCGGGCAGCAGATGTTACCGCCTCACAGAAGTTTCTTCTGGCGCGTGGAGGAAATGCCATGCCGGAGAACCCTCCGTTATCAAGGCTTGAGTGCTGTGTGAGAACAGCAAGCAGGGTGGAACCGCGAGCAGATGCCTCGTCCCTTCATGGGACGAGGCTGTTTTTCTTTTTCAGGAGGTTTTTAAAATGTTGAAGATCACGATGAAGGACGGGAGCGTCCGCGAGGTGGAGCAGGGGACGAGCATTCTGGATTTTGTGAAGCAGGTGAGCAACAGCTTGGCAAAGAAGGTATTGGCGGCCAAGGTGAACGGCGAGACCAAGGATCTTACGACGGTGCTCCGGGAGGACGCTGCCGTGGAATTCCTGACCTTTGAGGACGCGGACGGGCGCTGGGCGCTCCGTCATACGGCCTCCCATATCCTTGCACAGGCGGTCAAACGCCTTTACAAGGAGCAGAATGTGCAGCTTGCCATCGGACCTGCCATCGAGAACGGCTTCTACTACGATATCGATATGGACAAACAGCTGACGGAGCAGGACTTAGCGGATATCGAGAAGGAAATGAAGAAAATTGTCAAGGAGAATCTGAAGCTGGAACGCAGTGAGATGCCACGCGCGGAGGCTTTGAAGTTCTTCGAGGAAAAGGGTGAGGGCTACAAGGTGGAACTCATCAACGACCTGCCGGAAGATGAGATCATCCGCCGCAGATCGCAGCTCATGAATCTCGACGTGCGCAGCAACATTGGCGCGGAAGAACTCGGTGATGCACAGGCGGCGCTGGCTGCTTGCGCCTATCTTATCCAGAATTGTACACTGACAAGGGAAAGCGCATATAATACGGTTTATGATGCACTGATCGCCGGAAGAGCCGACAGCGAAGGCATTGCTTTGGCTTATGTAGAGATGTGTCACCAGCTCGGCATCGAATGTCAGATCGTATACGGACAAATGGCCTGGGAGGATCATTGCTGGAATATTCTCACATTAGACGGCGAACAGTATCACGTCGACGTCAGCGCCTGTATGCAGGAGGGGATGGAGCGCGGCTTTTTAAAAACCGATGCCGATCTATGGAACAGCTACCTTTATCGCTGGAACACCGCGGCCTATCCGACCTGTACGGGCGACCTTCGCTACAAGGATGTGACGCAGGAGGAGACCTCTTACGCCTTATCTCAGCCGACGGAGCAGCCAAGCGCTGATCCTGTCGGCGTGACAGGCATGCAATCGGATGAGAACAAAACACCGTGAATTCCTGCTTGACAAATCAGCAAATTGTGGTAATATAATTACCGTTGCTGACGCGGGCATAGCTCATCCGGTAGAGCGCCACCTTGCCAAGGTGGAGGTAGCGAGTTCGAGCCTCGTTGCCCGCTCCATATAAACGCCTGCTGCTTTAGCAGCAGGCGTTTTCATACCGCACGCGGGCATGATGAAATTGGCAGACATGCAGGATTTAGGTTCCTGTGCCGCAAGGCGTTGGGGTTCAAGTCCCCATGCCCGCACCACGGGAAGCCATAGCTCGTATTTTGCAGCTATGGCTTTCTTTCCAGGCGTGAGCTCTTATGACAAGCTGCGGCCGGAGGATCGTTATGAAGACTGAGTTTGAACGTTTCGACATAAAAAACGCCGGTGCGCACGAAATGGTATCTCCGTCCACTGACCTATCTCCTCAGCGTCCCCGACACGTTCAAGCACCATACGATCATTCGGAAAAGCGGCGTGGAGGGGCTGAAGCCTCCTTATGTGCTCCTGTGCAACCACAACGCGTTCATGGACTTCAAGGTGGCTACGAAGGCGATCTATCCCCATCGAGCCAACTATGTGGTAGCGATCGACGGCTTTATCGGCCGCGAAAAGCTTTTGCGCGACGTCGGGTGCATCTGAAAGCGCAAATTCACCAACGACGTGACACTTGTCCGCCAGTTGAGGCAGGTCGTCAAAAACGGCGATGTCGCAGTGATCTATCCCGAAGCACGCTATTCCCTCTATGGTACGACGGCGGTGCTGCCGGCTTCTCTGGGAAAGCTGTGTAAGCTGCTTGATGTTCCTGTCGTCACGCTGATCTGCCATGGACACCACGTCAATTCACCCTTCTGGAATCTGCACGACCGCGGCGTTGCGCCGACCGAAGCGGAAATGACCTTGCTTTATACCAAGGAAGAGCTGAAAAGATCGAGCGCAGAGGAAATAAACGACAGGCTCGTCGAGGCTTTCCAATACGACGATTTTGCCTGGCAGAAGAGCAGAAAGATCAAAACTCCCTATGAAAAGCGGGCCGAGGGCCTCCACAAGGTGTTATATCAGTGTCCGGCCTGCGGAAGGGAGTTTCACATGCGCAGCCGCGGCACGCGCCTTTTTTGTGAAAATTGCGGAAAAAGCTGGCAAATGACGGAGCTCGGAGAGCTGCCTGTGACAGTCGATTCGCTCCCGAACGCCAAACGCTTCATCCACATCGGCGAGGGCGTGATGGTGCACGATATGAACGGTTTTTCCGTGAGGAGAACGGACATCGACGGGGGACCCCTTTGATATGCTCAAGCCTGTTGCCAGCTTGTATTCCTGCCACATTGAGTATGATTATCTCGGAAAGCACGGAGACTGCGTGGATCTGAATACGCTGGAGGACACCTGGTATGTCTATCCGCACGACTGTGAGTTTTCCGTAACAAAAATGGCTCTGGCCACCGAGGAACTCTTTTTCGCCTATCGTAAGGCGATCGGACGGCCATGCAGAAAAGGACTTGCTTGAATTGAAAGGAGCGCGCTATGGAATACCGTCGTTTTCAGGATACCATCGTATTGCGCATCGATCGCGGTGAGGAGATTTGCGAGGCGCTCAAGGAAATGGCTTTCAAAGAGAAGATTTGCCTGGCTGAAGTCAGCGCGCTGGGCGCTGTGAACGATTTCACGGTCGGCGTTTTTAAAACGGGCGAGAAGAAGTATTACGCCAATCATTTCGAGGGCGATCACGAGATCGTCTCGCTGACGGGAACGATCAGTACGATGAACGGAGACTATTATTCTCACCTGCATATGAGCGCAGGGAATGAAAAAGGCGAGGTGTACGGCGGACATTTGAACCGCGCCCTCGTCAGTGCGACCTGTGAAATGGTTGTGCGCGTGATCAACGGACGCGTGGAGCGGGCATTCGACGAGGACATCGGACTGAACCTGTTTCATTTTCTTTGAAGTGATAAAGGGGAAAGAACATGAAGATCCATTCCGTTTATGATGAAGCCTTTGGAGCTTATGGCGCGGTCATGGATGGCTACGACACAAGCGAGCTTATCGCAGTGATGAACGAGATCCCGCTGCCGGAGAATGGGACGAGCTATCGTACCGGCATCGATAGCCTGGAGGCCTGCGGCATCTTCAGCGAGCTTCGAGACCGCGCCTTCGGAGGCATGCCCATGCAGCTTGGCATGTGCTGGGGGAGGAACACCAGACTCAACTGTCTGGAATACCACCGCGACAGCGAGATCAATATCGGCACGGAGGACTTTATTCTTCTTTTGGCTCGCCGCGAGGAGATCGAAGGGGGCAGGCTCGATACGAGCAAGGTGAAGGCCTTCCGTATACCGGCCGGTGTCGTGGTTGAGGTTTACGCTACGACCCTCCATTTTGCCCCCCTGTCATGTCAGCAGGGAATCGGGCTTTCGCGTCGCCGTTGCCCTGCCTCGCGGGACGAATACCGAGATGCCTTCACTCACGCCGAAAAATGACGAGGATCGCCGTATGACTGCGCGCAATAAGTGGCTGCTGGCTCACGCCGAATCCAAACAGGCCGCGCAGGGGGTGCCTGTCGGTCTGATCGGAGAGAATATTGATATCGAAGGTCTTGTCTGAAACCATGCGTATAAGAGCGCCGGACTTCTCCGGCGCTCTTATGCTCTTATAATATTAATTATCTTGTGGAGCAGGAAATATAGTGGTATAATATATCGATATATTTTATCCTTGATTTTATCCTTGAGGAACTGCGATGGATACCTTCAAGCTACATTCCGAATATCGGCCGACCGGTGA
>CALGGN010000155.1 GCA_937915915.1 uncultured Selenomonas sp.
TGTCCACACTATCGTCCGGGATATCCTTCATGCCCTCCATGCAGTCCATGTTGTAGATCGTATCCAGTTCTAGCATAGTTACCTCCTAAATTTGGGCATAAGAAAAGCACCTGCGGATTTCCGCAAGTGCCTCGATTTCTATATTCAATTTAGTTGTCCAAATTGAGCATGAACTCAATGAGCAGCAGCCATTTGACGCTCCCCATCATCAGGGTAATTACCCCGCCACACGAGAAACGTCGCGACGACGCCCGGCATCCGGTTGTCGTTGCGGTGCCGTGATTCTACGATATAACGTGTCCCCTGCTTTTAAGCGCTCATATTCCTCATTTGTCAACGGTTTTTCGTCTATACCAGTACGATATTCATTTTCCTTTGACATACAGAATGCCTCCTTCCTTGCAACGTTTCAGGAACTCCTTTGTTATTTCCTCTTGTCTCTCCAAGCTGTACTCTTCCATCAAGGCTTTTTCTACCTCCCTGACTTTATCATAGTCAAAGGAACTTGTCTTCAGTAGAACATAAACCTCACCTTGATTAGTTACAACAGACATGAGTCCAAAGTAATCATTTGCAATGAAATAGTCAATGTCCGCAAATGAGAAATTCGATGTTGATAGATGGTTATGACTAATGGCAAGCTCAAAAGCATAGGATCTGCCTTGAAGCATACGCACGTTCAAATCCCCTTCCGTATCAATATGATTCTCATCACCGAGAACGAAGACACGCTCTGCCGTATAGAGATTATAAACCAATGCTACTTCATTGCTATAATTGGATTCCATAGCAGTACGCAAAACATCACGATTGATTTGCTGCAATAACTGGTTTTGTTCTGCTGTGAATCCCGGAACCTCGACATAGGGAACTTTGCTAATGGCTACGTCCGTGACCATGATCTTGTGGTCGCGTTTCTTGGCCTGCTCCAATCCGCCACCGCCCTTCGCCTTTATTTTAACATCTTCCCCTTGGGAAAGTAAAGCATTTTTGTGAACTCTCTGTTCCATTTCCCACCTGGAAAGCGACTTCGTTTTGTCGATGTAGATGGCCTTCCAGTCGGCATACCTCATATCTGCGGGGATGCGGATGTTTTACAGTGCCAGCCGTGTCTGCATCCTGGCATCCTCAATGCGCTTCATGGCAATGTCGAAGTATTCCTTTTCCTTCTCGAACCCGATGAAATGCCGCCCCGTGTTGATGGCGGCCACGGCAGTCGTCCCGCTCCCCATGCAGTTGTCCAGCACCGTCTCGCCATCGTTGGTGTAGGTGCGTATCAGCTACTCACATAGGGCAACAGGCTTTTGCGTGGGATGGAACACTGTGCCTTTGCCGAATATCGGTTGTGGTGTGTTGAATTTCACAACGTCCCTGGGGAATCTCTTGCCGTCCGCGTTCACCGTCGTGCTTCCCGGCAAATCCGGTCGGTAGTTGCTGCTGCTATGATTGTGCGGACGTGTGTACGGCTCGCCCTCTCGCATTTGCGGATGGTATGCTGGAAGTGCATCGTAGAACAGCAGAACGTTTTCATGGCATTTCAACGGCATTTTCTTTGCATTGAGGAAGCCCGTTGCGATACTTTTCTCCCATATCCACTCATACCGGAACATCTTGCGGTTGCTCATGACAAGCTCCGCTGTGAAGGGCATTTGGGAGAAAAGCACGATGGCGGCATTCTTCTTCACGATGCGCCGATACTCTACCCACAGCGACTCCAATGGCAGTTTCACGTCCCACTTGTTCTCCGTCGTCCCATAGGGCATATCGCACAGCACCATGTCCACACTATCGTCCGGGATATCCTTCATGCCCTCCATGCAGTCCATGTTGTAGATCGTATCCAGTTCTAGCATAGTTACCTCCTAAATTTGGGCATAAGAAAAGCACCTGCGAATATCGCAAGTGCCTTGGTTTGGTATTCGGTTTAGTCGTCCCATTTGAGATTGTTGATTTTCTTATACTGCTCGAAACTCTCTCTAGCTTCTTTGGGAGCTTTGCTAGTCAGCACGAACCGATCTCGTTGTTCGTCGATACGATACCATTCCTTGTTGCGCATCCATTTCATGCAACCTCTGTTCTTGGCAGACATGGCTTTCGCAATCATGGTACTCACCCAGCAACCCTTGCATAGTCATCGGTCGGTTGTGCTGTCAAATTCTCGCGCAAGTCAATGTCTGAATCAAGCGCAAGAAGTTCCTCTGCCATCGCCCTGATTTCTTCCTTAGTTGCATTGTCGTTAATGATTGGCAACCTAATGCGATCTTGCATAGCGATTACCCCACTATACGGATTGTTCCGCGATTACTGGAAGCACTCGAACTTTCCTCATCCCAAGAATCCGTATCATCCTCTCGCAAAAGCCATTTCTGATGCAACGCTTCCAACCGTTCGGATGTCATTGGCCTATCGTCAATCACAGGAATATCTCTATTTGCTTTTCCCATAATCAATCCCCGCCTTTCCGCACATACGCAAAAACATATCCACCATCCTGTCGGTATCGCCTTTGCACTCGTCATAGATATGGAGCATCAGTGAACGAACAGAACGATAACTGTATTTTCTGCTTTTATACAGAATATACACCTCGCCTTGATTCGTCACGACTGACAGCAACCCGATATTTCGTTCACTGATGAATGTGTCGATATCTGCAAGCGAAAGCTCCAAACCGTTTTTTATATTCCGACTCTATGATTTTTCCGATAGCCGCAGCAATCGGTCTTGGATTTGGATTGTTGCAGTACTCAGCCCATGCCCCCGCGACAAATTCACGATGATAAGCAGGGGAGGGATGGTAAAATCCATTCATGCAGGCAATTCTATTTCTTTTGCGAGAGCAAGTTCTTCCATGTGAATTGGCGGGAAGCAATGTTCTATTACCCCTGTTTCTTTGTGAAAAAAGAATGTTGAATCATCGTCGGGAATTTCATTGTTTGCGTCGCAGAAGCCAAAAATCCACTTCTCTGGCAATTCGGATATACTACAAACGTGCAGCTCCCTGCCTACGTATTTTTCCGCTACATCTATTGCATTTTTAAGTGTCATGGTGCCCCACCCCCTCTGTTATGGCAACATTTTTTTATATTGTCCGTGAAATCAAGTGTGTCAATCCGAAGCAAGTAAGTCTCTGTTTTCTTCGCCATGGAGAAATAGAACTCTACGTTTTCATTGCCTGTCTGTGGGTCAATGAAAATCGTTTTCCCATTGACTTGCTCTGCAATGAAGACATGACCTCCGCCACCATATTTCTTTTGCCATTGCACTCTAACGATGGCGCGTGCTCCATCTCCAAATTGCGTCATCTCCAGCTTGACCTTTTCACCCGTCTTGATGCCTGTACTGCTAGAGCAGGAAATCAAAACAGGGCTGCCATAAACCGATGTCCATCCATTTTGCTTGTCATGCATGTATGGCAGTCGGTCAGTTCCGTTTAGGATTCGTGGCAGTGCTTCTACGTCGTATCCACGCCTTCTCGCTTCATATGCTGAAACACACCTTTGGCAGTTTTGAGTCCATTCAGGAGACTTTGTTGAGAAATTGGGGTTCACGGCTGCCAAATCATCCTTTCGTGAATGTGCCCCTTGTATGTCTCGAAAACCAAATGGGTTTGCAGTATCAGAAAAATCTTTCGTCTTTTCTCCTATTGTACCATTCGCACCGCCATTTGCAAGAGATTTTTCCCACTCAGCCAAGGTTTTAGAATTGTCAATATACAC
>CALGGN010000156.1 GCA_937915915.1 uncultured Selenomonas sp.
GATGTATGCCTTTTCAAAGCCGGGGACATCGGAAACGAGGAAGGCGGCGATACGGTGCATCATGCGGCGGCCAAACATGATGGCTTTGCTGCGTGAGGCTGCGTCCGTAGCGCTGAACAGCAAGGGGGGCATCTCCGGGCAGTTCATGGCCATGGTGTCCGGCTTGCCAGTGACGGAGAACCCCTGAATATACAAGATGTCATCCTCGGTGAGCTTGCCCTCCTTAACCCCTTGCTGGAAAAAAGCCTCATTTTCCTTGATCTTCGCAAACTCCATGAACGGGGCACGGCCTGCGGCCACATCCTCCTTGAGCCGTTTCAAAAGGGGTGGTTCCATGCGTTGGTCTTTGAGCGTATCCGTGAAGAAGTCGCAGACCTTGTTTACGTCCACGCCCGCCATCTCGAAACGCAGGCTCATGGGCTGGTTCCTTCCGGTTTGCTCCGAGCCTTTTTCCGTCCGCACACCGGCCAGGCGGGAAAGGAGCGCATCCCCCGTGGCGTCAATGAAGGTTTTGGCGCGAATCTTGCCAAGGCCCTCCACGGTCTGCACGATGCACTCCGTGATTTTGCCCTGCTCCACCACTGCGCCCACGAGGGTCGTTTCATACAGGATATCCGTCCCCGCCTCGGCGCACAGTTCCTCATAGACTAAGGTGAGGGACTCGGCGGCGTATAGCCCTTGCCCGCCGCCGTAAAAGAAGTCGGTGACAACATCGTTTCTCGCCCTGGCACCCTGCCGCTGCTGGATACGTTGATTCAGCTCCGTAATATAAGGCGTGTCGCTGCCATCGATGAAAGTCGGCATACAGGGATAGACGCAGCCCAGCGTTGCAAGGCCGCCTAATACGATGCTGCGCTCAATGAGAAGCGTCTTAGCTCCGTTTTTGGCCGCGCTTACAGCCGCTGCCGTTCCGGCCGCTCCACCGCCCACCACGCAGACATCCGTTTCAAAAAGTGTGGGAATCTCCGCCGTGCTGAAATCCACGGCAGACGGCAAGGCGGCATTTGCCTTTGACGGATTTGCCCCACCCGCAGCCAGCGTGGCCGCCGAAACCGCTGCCAGCTTCATAAAATCACGGCGAGTGATGGGAATGGAAAATGTGGTTCCGGTTTTTTTCATGGTAAATTTCACTCCTTCATCTTCGATGTGCAGAGACCCGCTAAACTCCTTCACGGAAGGAGTTCGAGCAATTAGGTTGATTTCCTTCCATGAGAGAAAATATTTTTCCGGTTGAACTACCGTACTTCCGCGGCACCCCGAATTCATCCATCCCCAGCCACTGGCAATCATCGTACCGGGTGCGTGTGGCACGGATGAGTTCCCCAGATGACATGACCCTGAGCGCGGCAGCCTGCTTGATTGAATTCCCTGAAACACCCCACATACCTGACAAATGCACGTTTCTACGCTCAGTCCATCTTCTTTTCCCATTCGCGGATGGTGGAAACATTGGCCTTGTCCGCCAGATTTTCCAAACGCATGATTTCCTCCGGCGTAAGAGTAATGCTTGCTGCTTTAACAGCATCTTCCACATGGCGTACCTTCGTCACGCCGATAATAGGCAGCGTCCCCTTGGCAATGGCCCAGGCTGTGCCGACCTGCGCCGCAGAAAGTCCGTGAGCCTCACCGATTTCTTTCATTGCTGCCACAAGTTCTGTAAGCTGCGGCAGGATGGGGTTATAGGACTTGGCGCGATCCGAGCCGTCCGGGAAAGGATGCTCTGTGCCATATTTGCCGGAAAGAGCGCCCTGCTCCAGTACCATGTAGGCAAAGAATACAATGCCGTTCTCTTTGCAGTAGTCCAAAATGCCGGAGCTTTCCGAGGAACGGTTGAGCAAGCTGAAATGATTCTGCACAGCCTCTTTATTTTTGACTGTGTTATTTCACAGCCCCATGGAGTTTATTATGAAATCTTAGCGAATACAAGCCATAGGCGCAGTATGGGCTTAGATTTCGTGTAAGGACGTGTGGACACCGAAGGTGTCCGGTAAGTTTACTCTGCTAACGCCGCGATATTTTGCGCTAGTATGCGCGGAGAATAATCCGTATAGGCTTTTGCCAATTCCTGCTGATAAATCATTTTCTGCTCATCGTAATGGTTCACGAAGTCTTCCAGCGCCACAGTCAGCCCTTGCATATCGCCATTGGAGAAGGATTTGCCGATATCATACCCTGCCAATATCTCCGGATTCACATTATCGGCCATAATCACGGGTTTCTGATACCCCATTGCATTGCTGATCAAGGCCGATGTATGATAGAGATACCTCTCGTTCCCATAGGGGATGGCGATAGCATCCACGCTGGCCAGACCTTTTTGCCATTCAATGCCAATCAGGGGCTTATGCAAAAATTCCACCAGCGGATTTTCCTTGTATTTACGGATAATACGGTCAAAATCATCTGCATCAGCCTGCGTCTGGGTGGCACCCTGTACAAAAAGCTTTACCTTGCGGTTATATTTCCCAGAAAGGAACGCCTGCAGGAACGGTTCCAGATTCTTTTCCCGGCGATACTGACCGAAAAAGCCAATCGTCAGAACCTCATCTGCGCCCGGAAACGATGGTGTATATTCAATGTCGCGCGGGATATAATTAGGCGGCCCATATAGCCGCAGATGTTTGGCGGTCAAATCCAGCTTATCCTTGGCAAAGGTTTGCACACCAATGCGAACATTGGGGCGATGATCAAAGGCCTTGGCTACATCATTGAGTTTCCTGGCCTCAGCCGGAGTCACACCATGTATCAGGAACAAAACCGGCAGCGGGGAATTTTTCAGCGGACTGTATTTCAACGCCCGTAAGTAACGATAGGTAGCCGAAGGGAAGATAATGGCATCAAAAGCGTCTTTTTTCGCAAAGTCATACATGGCCTTATACCATTTCTGACGACGCCATTCCCGTTTAGCTGACAAGAGGATTTTCTTTAAACCATGCGCACCACGGTATGATACTCCGGTTCCTGGAATATAATGAACAGGAACACCGTAATTCCATTTGAATTCATGTCCTTCTGGCGCATAGAATTCCACACTATGCCCCAACGCCGTCAATTCTTCCACCAGAATGCGGTCAAAATCCACCTCATGCCCGCCCGGCGTCATGATATTCTCAAAAATTGCCAGCTTCATGGCTCCCTCCCACTCCGCGCAGCCTCCTGCATTTCCTTTTGCTGCCGTTCATACAGCTTCAGATATTTCAGCATCGTATAAAAAAAATGGGTGCAGCACAGATAGCTTCCCAGCAGCCCATCCAAGAACCCGAGCTTTGCGAAGAACATCTTGCAAAAGCCGCCCACAGAATGGGTGAAAACACCAAGAAGCGATGTCCGCTTGCCGTGCCGATAGGCATCCTCCGCCCAAATGGTCGTATAGCGGCAGAGTTTTTCCTCCCACTCCTGCCAGCTCTGGTAGGCATAATGCTCCAGATAGCCCGGCAGATCCTCCACCGGCAGAGCGCATTCCGGATGCTCATGCACCTTGTTCACCCAATGCACCCGGGTCCGCGGAAACATGCGCAGCACGCGATCGGGATAAAGCACCCCATGCTGGAAGGTCACGCCGAAGGAAACGGACTTGCGCTTCATGCGATATTGCTTCTCCATCCCGTCCTGCTGCAGGATTTGCCGGATGCGCGCCACCATCTCCGGCCGCATGCGCTCATCCGCATCCAGGTACAAAATCCAATCCGCTTCCGTCACGCCGATGGCAAAATTGCGCTGGGCGGAAAAGTCCCCATCCCATGCATGGTAGCAGACCCTCGCTCCCTGCTCCTCAGCCAGGGCCTGCGTATTATCCGTGCTTCCCGAATCGATGATCAGCACTTCCTCCGTACACTGCTTCGCGTTCTGCACGACCTCTACGATATTGTCCTCTTCGTTCCGCGTAAGGATCACAACCGCCAGTGTCTTCATTTCATCAGCTTCTTTACATGTTCGGCAATCACGGCGTCTACCTCGTCCAGCAGCGCAAACCGTCTGCGGTAGACCGCCCGTTTATGCGTTGAGATCTCTTCCATCGTCTTGCGCTTCTCCACAAGCGGCAGCTCGTCAAAGCGGCTGTCCTCCGTATGCCAGCCCCCCGCTTCCATCCAGAAATCGCTGAAGGATGTCTTGAGCTTGCGGTCCCTGCGCATGTGATTGTTGGCATAATAGCCTTCGTTCGTGACCGCATAGATATGCTTCAGCCCCAGCGTCCTCGCCACGGCCTGCGTCATATAGAGGATGAGGTTCTTTGTGCGGTAGGCATGGCATTTCTTGGTCACCCGCTTGATGACATCCCTTGCATCCTCCATATTCGGCCCCTGCATGGCGCCGATATAGAGGGACGCTTCCCCTGCCCGGTTCTTTGCGATCCAGAGCATCATCTGATACAGCTCTTTTGCGCCCAGCATCAGCATCAGCGCCATGCAGCCTTCCTTCCGCTGCCCGGGCGCAGCTTTCAGGATCAAGCGAAGCTCCGTATCCTCCATATCCATCTGCCAGAGCCGCAGCTCCCGGTCGCTGTAAAGCGCCAGCATCGCCTCAGGCTTCATCTTCTCCTGCAGGAACAGCATATGCTCCTCC
>CALGGN010000157.1 GCA_937915915.1 uncultured Selenomonas sp.
AGCGCATATGACGATTATAACATCACCTCTTTCGACTACCACCTGACGATTGAACGTCTGTGGGCATGGCCGTGGGACGATTACGCTACCTGTACCGTGGTGGAGCAGGTGACGGGCATACAGGGCAAGGTTCTGTCGAGCCGCGCCGGAGAGGTATCGTCAACCATTCCCAAGTGGCAGGGAGGGCGCTACAATATCACGCTCGTGCGTGAGGATGGCCTTTGGAAGATCAAAGGGATGCAACAGACCGCCGAGCTGGTAGACCTCACGGAGAACCAGAACGACTCGCTGGAACCTGTGGACAACTGAAGAGGATTTCATCCATAACAATGAAACAGTGCATTGACAGGGCACTGTTTCATTGTTATAATCAGGTTATGAAAAGAGCCGCATAAATGGTTCGCGGCTCTCAAACGCGGTAGATTAGAAAGGAGAAATACTATGAATCCGTATATCGGTCATGATTCGCAGATCTATGGCGTCGAGGAACATCGCCTCGTGGGGGGAAAGGGAGACGGCATGCGCCTGCTGGAGGTACATAACGGCATCGGACTGGACTTGACGGTTGCGCCCGATCGCTGCGCGGACATCCCGAGGCTGCGCTTCGCGGGTATCAATCTCAGTTATATGTCCGCCTGCGGATATGTTGCGCCAACGTACTATGACAACGTGGAGACGGCCTGGCTGCGCCGCCAGATTGGTATCGTACTGCAGGAGAATTTCCTCTTTGCAGGCACCATCAGTGAAAATATCGCCATCACCAAGCCCAATGCCACGGAGGAGGAGATCCTGCGGGCGGCACGGCTGGCCGGTGCCGATGATTTCATTCAGGAGATGCCCCAGAAGTATGATACCTTTGTGGGAGAGCGGGGCAGCCTTCTTTCCGGCGGCCAGCGCCAAAGAATCTCCATTGCAAGAGCGCTTCTGCTGGATCCCAAGATCCTCATCTTCGATGAGGCGACTTCCGCCTTAGACACGGAGTCGGAGCAGACGATACTAAAGAATATCGATCAGATTGCTGCGGGGCGCACTATGATCATGATTGCCCATCGCCTGTCCACGGTGAAGGACTGCAATGCCATCGTTGCCATGGACGGGGGGCGCATCGTGGAGGCTGGCACCCATGAAGCCCTGATGAACCACAAGGGCTACTATTACCATCTTTACGCAACCCAGGAATAATTTTCCCCGGCGCTGGCGCTACGGCGCGGTGCCGGGTTTTGTTGATATAGGAGAATTGTCTGTGTTTTTAAGGAGCGACTTATGAATTTTTTGTTTTTGCATCCGAATTTCCCCGGCCAGTATCTGCAACTGTCCCGCTATCTGGGACATACAGGCCGCCACAATGTCATGTTCCTCTCTGCCGGCACCAACGGCAGCAGGCTGCAGGGGGTACAGGTGGGCATCTACAAGCCCAAGCGCAAGGCCACCAAGGGGGTCCACCACTATATCAAGATGACGGAAGAGGCTGTGCTGGACGGTCAGGCGGTAGTCCGCGCCCTGGATGTCCTGCGGCAGAAGGGATTTGTCCCTGATGTCATCGTGGGGCATACGGGCTGGGGATCTACCCTCTATGTCAAGGATATGTATCCCAAGGTGCCCCTGATCGGCTATTTTGAGTGGTACTACAGCGCCCGCGGGGCAGATGTGTACTACTGGCCCGATGAGGAGCCATCCATGGACGACAAGATGCGCATCCGTTCCATGAATGCCCATCATCTGGTGAATCTCCAAGCCTGTGATGTGCGCTACACCCCTACCCAGTGGCAAAAATCCCAGTTCCCCGATGAGTACCGGGACTCGCTGCGGGTGCTGCATGAGGGGATTGAAACGGATTATTTCCACCCCATAACGGGAGCAAAACTGAATCTTCCCCGCGTGAAGCTGGATCTGACGGAGGCAGAAGAAATCGTCACCTATGTGTCCAGAGGCTTTGAGCCCTATCGAGGCTTTCCTCAGTTCATGGATGCCATCCGCATACTGCTAAAGGAGCGGCCCAAGTGCCATGTGGTCATCGTGGGCATCGACAAGGCCTTTTACGGTCCCCAGTATTCCAAGGAAGAGGGATTTGCCAAGTATGAACAGGACAAGGGGGGCTTTGACAAGGAACGTGTGCACTTCACGGGGCATCTGGAACGGGATGAGTATTTGCTGCTTTTGCAGGCTGCTACGGTGCATGTGTATCTCACCCGACCCTTCATCCTCTCCTGGTCCTGTCTGGAAGCCATGGCAGCGGGCTGCTGTCTGGTTGGCTCGGCTACCCCTCCGGTGGAGGAAGTGGTGGAGGACGGTGTCAACGGTCTCTTGGCCAACTTCCGCCGTCCCGAGCACATTGCCTTCCGTATCAAGGAGGCTTTGGAGGACAAGGCCCTGAGGGAGAGATTGGGCAGGGCTGCCCGTGAGACGATTCTGGAACGCTTCGACCTGAAGGATTGCTTGAAGCAACAGATTGATATGATTTATGGGGCGATGAAATGATGGATCTGGCACCGAGGCTACCCCTGCGGGCAAAGAAAATCCTGGAGTTGGGCTGCGGCAAGGGGGAGACGGGCAAAGTCTTTCTCTCAAGGCAGCCCCGTGCAGACTACTGGGGAGTAACGCAGCGTGAGGATGAGGCTCAGGCTGCATCTGCCTGCCTGTCCCATGTGCTGATGATGCTTCCCGGAGAAGTCACGGTGCAAAACCTGAGGAGGGCGGGACTGTTCGCCCCTCTGGATGTGCTGCTGATACACGGGGAGTATTTCAAGGCGCTCCGCCGCGAGGAACTGCCGGCTCTGGCGAACCTCCTTGCTGAGAACGGACAGCTATTGTGCCTTTTGGATAACGGGGGCTATCTTCCCCACCTGCTGTCTGCTCTGGAGGGGAAAAACGGGGCAGATGGCATCTTTCCTGTGGAACAGGCCGCAGAAAGGCTGCGGGACGCGGATCTTGAGATCTACAGCACACTCTCCCTGCATCCCGGTGGAGAGACAGAAAAGCATCATCTGGCGTTAGCAAAATCGGAGGAAATGCAGGGCTTTATCGATGCTTTGGGCAAGCTCTTCCGAAAGACAGGCAGACAGGCCCGTGTGGAACTGCTGGCCTCTCATTATCTCCTGCGCTGCGGCAGGGAAAAGCCGGAGCGTCCCAGACTTTCCATCCACGCGATGGAGGGCGAGGCCTTGGTGACTGCCCGGGTGAGGGTGGAGGAGCCCCTGCGGGCTCTGGCTGCCGAACCACTGGTGGAGAGCCACTGGGAGGAAAAGGTTTTGAATCCCGCTCTGGACGGCAACACTGAGGCCAAAATCTGCATCCGGCAGCGCCTGAGCTACCATGATCTGAAGGAGGCCAGGGAGCAGCTCGGCTGGCTCCGTCAAAGGGGCTATCTGGTAGTACATGAGCTGGACGACAATCCGGAACTGTGGCGGGATGCTCACGAAAAGAACAACTGGGCGGATTTCCGCTGCGTCCACGGGGTGCAGGTATCCACGAAGCCTCTGGCAGAGATCCTGCGACAGTACAATCCGGAGGTAGCGGTTTTCAGAAACGAGCTTCAGGAACTGCCGGAGCGGCGCGTCTATGCCTTGGAGACCCTGCGGCGGCTGAAAGAGGAAAACACAGAATATGTAATCGTTTTCTTTGGGGCTTTGAACCGAGAAAACGACTGGCAGGAGATCATGGAGCCTTTGAATGAGGCTGCCAAACGCTATGGGAGCAAGCTGCGCTTCAAGGTGCTGGCGGACAAGCCCTTTTTTGAGGCCTTAAAGACAAAGCATAAGGAGTTTATCGGGCGAAACGATTACTACGGCGGCAAGTATGTGCCCTATGAGGTCTATGTGCAAACGCTGCGCAGTGCGGATATCGCCCTGCTGCCCCTTCACGATACATCCTTTAACCGTACCAAATCGGACTTGAAGTTCATCGAGTCGGCAGGACACGGGGCAGCGGTGCTGGCCTCCCCCACGGTCTATCAGGAGACAGTGAGGGACGGCCGCACGGGTTTTATCTACCGGGATGCCCAAAGCTTTGCCGAAAGGCTGCGGCTGCTGGTGGAGGATAGGACCCTCCGTCTGGATATGGCTGCGGCTGCCTATGAATACGTGCGGCAGGAGAGGCTGCTCTGCCAACACTATCAGGAGAGACTGGACTGGTATCTGAGCCTGTGGGAGCGCAGGCAGGAACTGGACGACAAGATGATGGCCCGTCTGCGGGATGTGGAGCAGGCTGCGGCGGCAAAGAAAGAGTGATGTTGTGGAGCAGGAAGTAGAGAGAATCACTTCGGTCATCAGAGAACTGGGGGAAAAATTCGGGGCAGGAAAATTTGAGCCCAAGGTGTTCACGGATACGCTGGAGCCTATCTTCCAGGAGCTGGGCTACAGGAAATCGCCCCACCCCAAAGACCAACCTCATGTTCTGGTGGTGCGGGATGATGCAGCGGGGGATTTTGTGCTGTTTTCTCCCTTTCTCAGGGAACTGCGGCGACTTTATCCCGCCGCCCACATCACCCTGCTGGCTTCCCGACGGAATCAGGATCTGGCCATGTGCTGCCCACACGTAGACAACGTCCTGTTAAATGACCTGTTGGCGAAGGTGGAGGGACAGCTCTTCCGTCTGGAAAAAATGGCGGAACTGGCGAAGATGCTCCTGCCCTACCATTTTGATCTCGCCTTCATGCCGCGACTGGGCATCAAGAGCATGTCCTTAGTGACAGGCTACGCCTCCGGAGCCAAGTGCCGGATCGGTTTTACTCAGGACAGGAATGTATACGGGCAGGACAAAATCGTGCCTACAGGGTGGAATGTACTCCTAACCGAAGCGGTGCCGTTTTTGGATGGCTTCGTCAGCGATGTGGACAGGAACTTGAGCCTGCTGGAGTATATGCTGAAACTACCCCTGGCACGACGGGAACTGGAACTATGGTATACGGAGCAGGACAGGGCTGCGGCGCTGGAGGCCATAGCACCCCTGTCCGCAAAAGTCGCCAAGCTTTTGGCGGTGGTCCCTGGAGCCAGCATGAAGATGAAGGAGTGGCCTCTGGAGCTCTACAAGGAGTTTGCAGGCTCTCTGCTGGATGCCGACAGGGAACTGGGAGCCGTAGTCATGGGAGGGCCGCAGGATCAGGAGATTGCAGAGGAGCTGTCCGCAGCCCTGGGGGACAGGGCCATTTCTCTGGCCGGCAGACTCTCCTTTCGTGCCTCGGCAGCGGCCATGTCCCATGTCATCTGCTATGTGGGCAACGATACGGCGCTCATGCACTTTGCCGCCGCTCAGAAAAAGCCCATTCTGGCAGTGGAACCATTCCCTGCCAGTCTGCCCATGTCCCCTATGGCAGTGCCGGTGAGGTTCCAGCCCTATCAGGTGTCGGCGGTGGTGGTGCTACCCCCCAAAGCCGTAGACGAGAAGTGCAAGGAGCTGTTCGGCTACGGCTGCGCCCACAAGGACGAGCACCACTGCATCGCAGGGGTGACGGTGGAGAAAATGCGCAAGGGATGGAATCTGCTGCAGCAGCGTATCGCAACGGGAGAAAATAACGTGGTGATCATGAAGTAAAAACCTGTTTAGTATCTAACCAGGCGGAAAAAGACCCGGCAGTGATGCTGGGGCGTGATACTAAACAGGTTCTAAGGAGGGAACTGCTTCGATTCCACTGGCGGATAGACCCAAATTTTTCAAAAAAATCCCATTTTTCTCCCTTCCCATATTTGTCAAGACTTGTACTGCGTGTTTTTTTGTGCTATGATACCTATAAAGAAGGACACGCCTGGGGTGTTCGAGGACTTTTTTTATGTCTAACCTACATTTATTTCAGGGAATCCGATTTGAGCCTGGGGATGCTGCATCGCCTTGAGCGAATAGCTGAAGCAGGACTTAGGGTACCCACCTGCAGGTTCGCAGGTATAGGCATATGAAGGAGCCGGCACTCTGGACCCCTTTTTTAAAAGGGATTGCTGATACGATATTGGTAGTCCCTTTTCGCGTCTGTAAAAGACGGGAGGAAAGGCAACACTGTTCATAAAATTGGGCTGCCGCACGATTTTCGCTTTCGTGCGGCAGCCCCTTGCTTTTTTCTGGTGTTCCACCTTGTTCAGATATATGAAAATAATGGTTCGAGATGTGGTTAGATCTAGCCCCGCGCCAGCCAGATCTTCTTTCCGCAGAAAGAGATTCCGTACTGCCAAACTTGTGTCACGCCCTCGGCTGCGAACTCCGCAAGATACTGCTTCCCTGCAATCTGCGAGAGCGCAGCCTGTGCCGCCCGCTCCAGGCCATCTTCCGTCTCCGATACCTTGAACTCCATGACAGCTCCCGGCGCTCCCTCCACCTTCGGGAAAATACCGAGGTCGAACCGCCCATAGCCGCTCTCCCGGTTCGACACCACACGATATCTTGGCAAAAGCCATGCCATGAGCCCCAGCATGAAGCCATGATAAAAAGATTCCTTGTTGCCCGTGTCGTGGAAGCTGGCGATCTGCACCAGATACTTTTCCAAGCCCCTCGCAAATTCCTCCGCCCTGCCCGCAAGGAGATGTTTCAGGATGATGTGGAGATCCGACAGTTCCAGTTTCCTGCGGTAGCGCTCCATGATCTCCAGCTGGTAGACTGTCCGCACCTCCAAATTGGGAATGGCCACCTCACAGTAGGGTATCCCGCCATCCGTTTCCACACGCATGGATTTCAGGTAGCCCGTGGTCAAAAGCATGGTGTAGAGGGCATCCTTGCTCTCGTACAAATCCGAATAGATGACACCCTCCCGGATCCCGACCCCTATCGTTTCTCCGTGCAGCAGCAGAAGAAGCTTTCTCTCGTCCTCCTCGTCCGCATGGCGCATGAGATTGGTGACGATGTCGTTGCTGGATGTATTGAGCCAGTACACATTGGCGAAGCAGTCATTGTGGAAGTAGTTCACCACCGACCAAGGGTTGTAGATTTCTTTGCCGGAAAAGCAATAGCCGTCGTACCACTCCTTGATTTCCCCCAGCTTGTCCGCGTGCCCGACCTCCTTGGCGAAAACCGCCACCTCCTCCTGCGTGAAGCCGAAGATGTCCGCATAGTTCCCCTGCACCACGGTCGATACCTCGAGATTGTTCAGCGCGGAGAAGATGCTCTCCTTCGCCACCCGCAATACACCTGTCAGCACAGCAAAATGCAGCGCCGTGTTGTCCTTCACTGCCCGGATCAGGAACGCCCGCATAAAGGAAATCGCCTCGTCGTAATAGCTTTCCTTCGCCGACCACCCCGCCTGTATGGGGCTGTCGTACTCATCCAGCAGGAGAATCACCTGTTTGCCATGATAGCGGTGGAGGTAGTGAAGCAGTTTCCCCAGAGAGGACTGCAGCGCATCCTCCGATGCACGCTCATACAGGATGTCCTGAAAGGCATCATAGTCATCGCCTTGAAGAAAGTTCTCCTCCGTCAAGTAGCGATATTGCCCGTACAACTCGTGCATATTGATCCCGATCTGCGCTACCATGGATTTGTACTTCAGCGGCTTGATGTCCTTCAGGGACAGCATCACCACAGGCCACTTCCCCTGTTCCCGCAGATACTTCTCACCTGCTTGCCCGATGTACGTGCCCTCAAACAGCTTACGGTTCTCCTCGGCATTTTTCATGCTGAAAAAATAGGAGAGCATACTCATCGCCATGGTCTTGCCGAAGCGGCGCGGCCGCGTAATGAGCGTCACCTCGCTATGGTCATCCAGAAATTCCTTGATGAATCGCGTCTTGTCCACAAAGTAGCACTCTTCCCGAATCCTTTTGAAATCCGATGCCCCCACCGGCAAACGCTTCTTCCATTCCATCGTCTCCATCGTCCGCACCTCCTGCACTTCACGCTCCTGCTTCCATTGTACCGCAAGCAAGCCGCAATCACAAGGAAAAAGGCTGTTGCATGAAGATTTTCACCTTCATGTGACAGCCTCGTTCTGCCTTTATGTTCCATCCTCAAACAGGCCCCGTATCTCCTCCTCGCTGAGCTTGGAGAGGAAGCTTTCCCCCGGTTCGATCATCTTGTCGATCAGGGATTTCTTTTTCTGCTGCAGCTCATAGATCTGCTCCTCGATGGTATGCTTCGTGATGAGCTTCAGCACTTGCACGTTCTTCTGCTGCCCGATGCGGTAGGCACGATCCGTTGCCTGGTCCTCCACGGCAGGATTCCACCATGGATCGTAGTGGATCACCATATCCGCGCCCGTGAGGTTCAGGCCGGTGCCGCCCGCTTTCAGAGAGATGAGGAAGATCGGCATCGTCCCCTCGTTGAATTTCTTCACGAGGCGGATGCGCTCCAGTGACGGCGTCTGCCCGTCCAGATAGAAATACCTCACCTGCATGTCCTGCAAACGCTTTCCTATGTTTTGCAACATGGAAGTAAACTGGGAAAAGAGCAGGATGCGATGCCCGGATGCCACAGCATCCGCCACGATTTCCTCCAGCATGTCCAGTTTTCCCGAGCCACCCCCATAGCTTTCCAAAAACAGGGACGGATCGCAGGCGATCTGCCTGAGACGCGTCAGAATCGCAAGGATCTTGATGCGGCTTTCCCCGAAGCCATGCTTCTGCAGCTCCTGCGCAAACTCCTTCCTGGCCTGCACGAAATACGCCCGATAGACCTTTTCCTGTTCCTCCGTCATCTCGTTGATGAGACGGCGCTCCACCTTGTCCGGCAGCTCCCGCAGCACGTCCTTTTTGAGCCGCCGCAGGATGAAGGGCGTCACATGGCGCTTGAGGTCCTTCGTGGCGTGGGCATCCTGCCCGCGGACGATGGGCGTCTCATAACGCTGCTTGAACTTGGCGTGGTTCAGCAGATAGCCCGGCATGAGGAAGTCAAAGATGGACCACAGCTCCGTGAGGGTATTCTCGATGGGCGTGCCCGTGAGCGCAAAGCAGACGCCCGCGCGGATATGCTTGACCGCCTTTGCCTTCTGGGTGGAAGGATTCTTGATATGCTGCGCCTCATCCAAGAAACAGTAGGAAAACTGTTTTTTCTCGTAAAGCTCCAAATCCCTTGCAAGCATGTTGTAAGTGGTGATGGCAAGGTCCGTGTGCCGGTCCAGCTGCTCCAGCGCAGCCGTGCGCTCCTCCTTTGTGCCCGCGATGACGGTGACGGCAAGCTCCGGCGTGAAGCGCTCCGCCTCATCCGCCCAGTTGTACATCAGGGAGGTCGGCGCGACGACAAGGGCGGGAGCCTTTCTCCCATCCTTCTGCGAAAGCAGGAAGGCCAGCACCTGCAGGGTCTTTCCAAGGCCCATGTCATCCGCGAGGATGCCGCCCAGCCCGTAGGATGCAAGAGTGGAAAGCCAGTTGAAGCCCGTCACCTGATAGTCCCGCAGCACATGGGTGAGCCGTGTGGGAACATCCACCTCTGCCTCTGCGGGATTGCGGAGATTCTTCACCACCGAGCGGAAACGGCTGCTGCGCTCCAGCCTCAGGCCCTCTTCCTCCCTTGCCAGTGCATCGAGGTACATGGCCTGGGAAAGGGGCATCTCCACCTTTTCCCCGTCCCGGATCGAGCCCTTGCGGATGCCCGTGCTTTCCACCAGCTCCGCCACCGCCGCAAGCTGCTGCTCCTCCAAGGTCACGAAGGTGCCGTCCTTCAGCCTGTGATAGCGCCTCTTTTTCCGATAGGACGCAAGGATATCCAAGATCTCGTCGAAATCGATATCCTCCGCATGCAGGCTGATCTCCAGCAGATTGCTGTCGTTGACGCTCACGCCTGCGGTCACGCGGGCCATCTGCTGGACGGGCTTCTTTTGAAAGGCCTCCGTATAAAATACATCCGCCTGCTCCGAAAGCGCCGGCAGACCTTCGGACAGGAACTCATAGGCCTTTTCCTCGTCCGGCTGCACAAAGCAGTCCTTCCTCTGCTCGAAATCGTAGGCCGAGAAGAGGCCAAGCAGGCGGCGTTCCTTTTCCGTATCCATGACCAGGACACGCCCCTCCGTCTTCTCCGGCGCCTTGCCGACCAGCGGATTGTACTCCGTATTCCCATAGCGGAACACCGGACGCGCTTCGATGCCGTCCCCATGGTAGTCCAAATAGAACTCCGCCTGCAGGGGCTCCATGATGTACTGGGACTCAAAGGACTCCTCCACATCGACCTCCGCCACCTGTTCCAGCTTCGGCAGCACAACGTCGAACCATTCCTTCATCCCCTCGGGAGTAACCGCGATTTCCGCATCGCTGCCGAAGGACTGGAACAGACGCATGGAAAGATCCCGTACGGACTCCTCCGTTTCATAGATCCTGTCTCCTTGGCAGACATAGCGGTAGACGGTATCCAAAGGATATGCGCCGCCTGTGTCCATGGACAGCAGGCCGCCGCCCTCAGAGTCCCGCTTGACAGCAACCGAAAGGGCGGGATTCCCCTTCGCCAGGGAAACCTCCCGCGCCGGAAAATCCTCCGTCTGGAACACAAAGGGACGATCCCCCATGCATGCAAAAAAAGCCTCCAAATTCCGGGAGGAAAGCACGAACCGCTTCTGTTGGAACGGAGACATCATAAAATAAGACGCACGACGGCCGGAATTCAACTGGTGCCACGCGTCCCGAAGCATTTGCCAGATCGGCTCGGAAATTTCCGGCTCAAACTGCATCGCTGCGGTATCCACCAGAAGATTTTTCCCGAACCGCACCTCCTCCTGCCGATCCACGCTCCTGAGAAAGGAGGCCAGATCCTTGAGCACATACATCCTTTCCTCGCCGATCCGGAACTCCAGCCAGAGGATTGGTTCGTCATAATAGCTCCAATGGGCAAAGAGCTGCGTCTCAAGCCGCAGCATCTGTGTCTTTGCCCTTGGAATGGAAGGATTGGATCGGAAAAGCTCCAGCATCCGCGATCCTTTTGCGTATTGCTGTTTCCTCCGTGCCGCTTCCCTCTGGCTGCGCCACGGGTCTTCCATTGCACCGTGTCCCCTGCGCTGGGATGCCTGAACCGCCAGCGCGACAGCAATCACATGTTTGCAGGCGCGGAAGGACTGCCTTGCGGCGGGGCAGTCGCACTCATAGGAAAAAATATCCTCTCCGCCTCCGCTCAGGGACAGCCGTACGTGATAATCCTGCGTCCCCGCCACGACAGCGCGGTATTCATTTTCCTTGACCTGTTTCAGCTCCGTAACGTGCCCTGCAGAAAAATATCGCTTTCCACGTCCATAAACCTGCGGATCCGCCAAATCTTCGATGACTCTATTTTTAAGCAAACGTTTTCCTCCTACCGTCCCCACACGAATCCCCAATGAATCTACCGCGCCTGTTCCACGGCTTCCTTCATCGCCTTTGCATTCTCCGCTGCCGTACGCTCCGCGGAGAATGCCCGCAGTGCCGTCTCTGCCAGCGCGGGCGTTTCCGCCAGCACCAGCTCCACGCGGTCGCCCAGCAGCCGCTTCACCTGGCGAAATACCAATCCATAATCGCGGCTCGATGAAACCAGCACATAGGAAGAAGCAAAATCGCTGTGAGCGGCGCTCACGAGCTCCGCCACGGAGGGGCAGGATGTCTCCCTGCCGGACACCAGGATCGACGCTCCCGCGTCCTGCATTCTCTGGGCCTCTTCTTCGTCCGCCGCCACCGTCAGGGCCGCCACCTGCGTCAGCGCGTCATGCGCCCGCAGGACATGCGTCTCGCTCATATTGGTGATGCGCACATCCCTGAGGGGACCCCATCCAATGGCCTGCTCCATGACCTTTCCCACTTGGTTCGTGTGCAGGTGGATATCCACCGCGGAATGGTGGTACTCCACCAGAGCAAAATTTCCGAATTCCTTCAGCTGTTTTTCGATATCCGCCACATTTGCCTTCTGGTTTTTTACGGTCAATGTGATACAATAGGGACGTACCGCATCTTTTCGCGGATCGGGCATATCGCTCTTGGCCTCCAGCCCGAGGGAAAGGCTGACGGCAGGAGATACGAAATTCCCGTCCAGACCTTTGAGGCATCCCGAAAGGAAGCTGACCATGATATGGGCGCCGGCCTCATCCCCGCAGCCTGTTTTCTCGATGGCATCCCGCCCTGCGCCGATGGCTGCCGTCAACAACTCAGAAATCGGCACGTTCGCGCGAACCGCATGATATGCCCCTTTGGCAACGGCCTTCGCCACCTTGATGAATGCGCTTTCCTTCCCATTCGGGATCACGCGCTGGGCATAGAGTATCCCATACTGGAACGCCTTGCCGAATTCCGAGCTCGTTGCATGGTACTTGCCGGAAAGCCCCTTGTCCAGCCCCCGGAACATCTGCGCCAGCACCACGCCTGCATTCCCGCGGGCGCCAAAGACAGCCGCCGCGGAAACACGGCGCGCAAGACCGCCGATGCTCTCATCCTTCACATCGTAGAGCGGCATGACCGCGGCTCCCATCGTGCGCAGCACATGCGTGCCGGGCAGATGCCCGCCGCCCTTCCTTGCGTTCACGTTTTCATATTCCAGCAGCAGCTCACTGTAGGCTCCCGCCACCATGCGCTTGAAATCGCCGCCTGTGATTACTTCCCTGTTTCCTGTCATCTTAACACCTACTTCCAGAACTTCACGCGATTGGACGAATATTTTTTTTTCAGAACAGGATTCTATTATACTATTCGCGAAATAATACAAATAACCTTTTTTCATTTTCAGGAACCGCAAAGAAATTCAGAGTACTTTCTTCCGGCTTCCGGATAAGGAGAACAATATGCCGAAAAAAAAGAAAAAAATCCAGGCAAAAGGCCTGACACTCAATAGATTGCAGACACCTGCCGAAAGCGAGCAGCTCCCGCAGGAAAACACAGCAGCCCCTGCAAAGGAGCCTGCGCCTGCCGCAGAGCTGGTCAAAGCAGTACCTGCCCCAAAGGCGGCAGACAAGGAACCTGCCGAGAAGCCGGCCCGCCGCGGGCGCCCGCGCAAGAACGCCGAAGAGACTGCTGCAGCCGCACCTGCAAAAAAGACCATGACCCGCAAGCCAAAAGCGGCCAAGCCGAAGGAAGAAGCGCCCGTAAAGGGGAACGCCGACAATCCGGATCGGCTGTTTGCGCTGGATATCGGTACCAGAAGCGTCATCGGCATCGTGGCGGAGCGGGACGAAAACGGGCAAATGAAAATCATCGCCACCGAACGGCAGGAGCATAAAACCCGCGCCATGCTGGACGGCCAGATCCATGACGTGCCTCAGGTCGCCGCCATCATCCAGCAGGTCAAGCGCAGGCTCGTGGAGCAGACCGGTCCCCTCAAGAGCGCGGCAGTCGCCGCCGCAGGGCGCGCGCTCTACACCATGACCGCAGAGGCGGAGCTGGACGTGGACGGCATCATTACGCAGGAACAGCAGCGCAGCCTCGACTTCGCAGGCGTACAGGCCGCCCAGGGAAAGCTGGCAGCCTCCCATACCATCGACGATCCCACGCGCTATTACTGCGTCGGCTACAGCACCATCCGTTATGTCCTCGATGACATCCCGCTGAAGATGCTCGTAGGCCAGCGGGGCAAAAAGGCGAAAGCCACCGTCATCGCGACCTTCCTGCCAAGGCAGGTCATCGACTCCATGCAGTCCGCGCTCCATGAGTCCATGCTGGACATGCGCGCGCTGACGCTGGAGCCCATTGCCGCCATCAACGTGCTCATCCCGCCCACCATGCGCCATCTGAACCTTGTGCTGGTGGACATCGGCGCAGGCACCTCGGATGTTGCCATCACGAAGAACGGCTCCGTCATTGCCTATGGCATGGTGCCCCTCGCCGGCGACGAGATCACCGAGGCCATTTCACAGAAATTCCTGCTGGACTTCAATGTGGCGGAGGAAATCAAGCGCAAGGCCGCCAACGGGGAAGGCTCCAGTTTCCATGACATTCTGGGCAGCACCTACGACCTGCAGGCGCCGGAAATCATCGAACCGATCCTTTCCAATATCCAGGGGCTGGCAAACGCGATTGCAAAGCAGATCCTGGACCTCAACGGAAACGAGTCCCCCCAGGCCGTCATGCTCGTGGGAGGCGGATCTCTCACGCCCATGCTGCAGCAATTCGTCGCGAATGCGCTCTCCATGCCGGAGAATCGCGTGGCAGTGCGCCATCCCGATCAAGTCGAGGGCATTGTCAATATCCCCGAATCCCTGCAGCTTCCCGATGCGGTCACACCCCTCGGCATCCTCAAGATTGCCTCCCTCAACACCCTGCACTTCCTCTCCGTCTACGTGAACGATATGGAGTACAGCCTGTTCCACTTCCGCGACCTGACCGTCTCCGACGCCCTTTTGAGCGCAGGCATCCAGCTCCGGAAATTCAACGGACATCCGGGCATGGGGCTCATGGTCACCATCGACGGCGAGCGCAAGACCTTCCCCGGCACGATGGGGACCCTCGCCCAGATCACCATCGACGGCGAACCGGCGACGTTGGACACGCCCATCCACAGCGACTGCCATATCAGTATCGTCGCGGGCGAGAACGGAAAGACGGCGGAAATACGCCTGAGCGATGTCATGACCGAACTGCCGAGCTACAGCATCTATGTGAACGGCAAAGAGGAAATCATAAAGCCCAGGATGCTGGTGAACGGCCAGCCCTCGGAGCCGGACCGCCTGCTTGCGGACGGCGACACGATCGAGTGCAAAGCTCCCAAGACCATCGGCGAAGCGCTGCGCTCCGCAGGCTATCCGCCGGCAGGCGAGCGCATCCGCTATCAGCTCAACGGCCGCGAGACACACTATTCCTGCTCCCCCGAAATTCTCATCAACGATATGCCCGTCACGATTTCCCAGCCCATCAACGAGGGCGACCATATCGAATACATCGAGCATACGAATCCGAAAATCGGGGATATCCTGGACATTTCCGAAATGGAAGCGTCCACCGTCATCTACTACAACAATGAGGAATACAAAGTGCCCTCCGCCAGCGTCCATCTGGAACTCAACGGACGCCCGGCGAATCCGAATACCATCGTCAGCGACGGCAGCAAAATCCGCTACACCAAATCCGAGCGCCGCGCGACCACGGTCAGCGACGCGCTGCTCGCGGTGGATTTCCAGCCGCCCGTGGCCACCAGCCGCATGACCTTCACGATTCTCGTGAACAAGCGTCCCGCAGATTTCACGGATCCCGTCAAAAACGGCGATACGCTGGATGTGATCCTGCAATCCCTCGACCAGCCGGAGCAGATCCCCGACTACGCAACCCTCACGGCTCCGCCGGAGCTTTCCAGGCAAACCATGCCCGCGGCACAGGTACAGCAGATGCCGCATTCCGCCAATCCGGCCACAAGCCCGTGGACTGCGCCGTCACCCAAACCTTCCACAGCACAGCCGGTGCAGCAGCCACAGCAGCACAAAAGCCCCTTCAGCGCATTCCGCACCCTCACGACCTCCGCGCCGGACGGCACCCAAAAACCCCGCAAGCCATCCATCGCGGATTTCATCCGGCATGACTAAGGAACTATCCCGAAATAAATTACATTTTCTGCTTGTCTAAATTCCGTCTGTCTGCGTCAGGAAAGACTCGACGTAGCTCTGCCCTAAAGGACTAGCTGCGCGTCGCTACGACTTCGTTTTTCCTTTCTTGACAGTCGAAATTTATCCTGCGCATCAATTGCAATTTATTTCGGTCCAGTTCCTAAGGAATCCGGTATAGATAAGTTTCACTGAATTTGCAGATGAAGAAGATTTTGAGAATCCGGATCGTAAAAAGGAGCAGGATAAGGCGCTTGAAATTGGCTGAATGGTATGTTATAATCATCGTAGGCAAAAACGTTTTGACATCTTTGACTCAACGACAGGAAGCCCCCGGAAGGAATGCGACTCCAACCGGGGGCTTCTTGCGTATTTATGTTTTATCGTTCATTTTTCATTTATACTTATCCGCCTTTATTTTGTAATTGATGATAAGAAACATCCGTTTAACCGCCACTATTGCAACAATCCTAACACAGTCGAAGCAGACTGATTCGCTTGTGAGAGCATAGCTTGTGCAGCTTGCGATAGGATGTTGTCTTTTACGTAATTCATCATCTCCTTTGCCATATCAGAATCCCTAATAGTGCTTTCGGCGGCTATGGTATTTTCATGCTCTGTTGTCAGAGTGTCAATGGTTTCATTAAGACGTACCTGATACGCACCCATACGAGTGGTTTCATTCAGTGCATATTCCAAAGCAGTATCCAATTTATCAATCGCTTCAAGTGCTTTTTCACGCGGATCAACTGCAACATCGGCAAGGCCCATAGCTTTGGGGCGCATATCATTTATGTAGATATGTAAATTCTGGTTTGCTTTTGGGCCAGTATGTATGATAATAGGCGAATCTATTTCTGGTGTTGTAATCTCAGTTATATCTTCGTATATAGTCTTTGTAACTATTTCTAATATCTCTGTGTAAGTATCATATTGTGTTGTCTTTTTCTCGTTAGTTATTCCTAATGTTTCTGTTTTTGTTATTGTTTCAGTTGTTATTTCATAAATAGTTTCCGTAATTTCACCCAAAGACAATTCACTGTCGTCTGCAATGCCGCCACTAAGGATATTCTCGGTACTTAAAAGTTTAACAGAACCACCCTGAACACCAGAGTTGATAGAACTTGCTGTCACTAGCCCATTGTAGTATGAGTATATAGTGATGTTTCCACATTTAGTAGAATACTGGTCAAAACCATGTCCTATCCCCGCTCCTTGTTGAGATGAAGAAGCATTTACTTGCACATTTGAATAAATGGTTATATTACCACATTCGTTAAATGTACTGCTGCATCCAATACCTGCTGCCGCTGCCGCTATTGCAGATATTTTTGCTCCAGAGTATACTACAATATCACCACACGTAGACTTCGCTAAAGTTTTTGCGTTACCACTTCCAATTGCTGCTCCCGCTGTATAACCAGTATGGCCAGGAAGTGTGCACATATCAATATCAATTGTTGAATTAGAACCGATGGGCATCTCTAAAAACTTATGAAAATCCCCAATTCAGATGATATAATAAGTAC